>CATLCV010000008.1 GCA_949893755.1 uncultured Lachnospiraceae bacterium
ACCCGTAAGAGATGCCGGACCTGTTCGTCTGCAACTACGTGTATAACCATCTGGACGAGGGAACATCCAGGGAAATGAACTACCGGAATGTATTTCCGGCAGATACGCTGTGTACCTGGAATGACATCAATCATTTTTCACCGTCCCAGTATCTGATCATGCACGCACTGGTCTACCGGACGGAGGTGCTGCACCAGTCCGGGGTCCGGCTGCCGGAGCATACATTTTATGTAGATAATCTGTTCGCGTACCAGCCCCTTCCCTATGTGAAGAAGCTGTACTATATGGACATTGCCCTGTATCAATACTATCTGGGGCGGGAGGACCAGTCCGTCAACGAAAAGGTGCTGATGCGCCGGATCGATCAGCAGATCAGGGTGACGGAGCTGGTGGCACAGTGCATGGATCTGGATGAGGTGGCAGAGCAGTATCCGAAGCTGGCGGTGTATATGCGGAGAAATATTTCTATTATGATGGCAATTTCTTCGATCCATCTGCTTCTGATCAATTCCAAGGAAGCATATACAAAGAAAAAGAACCTGTGGAGCGGCATCAAATCCAATGACCGCAGATTGTATTACCGTCTGAAATTCGGGACTATCAGCGGGCTGACCGATCTGCCCGGAAAGCTGGGAGGGAAGCTGACCATCGGCGGATACCGCCTGGCGAAAAAAGTATATCAGTTCCAGTAGAGCCTGGAGCGTGATGGGCGAAGCAGATTTGGCGGAAGAAAGGATTGGGAAGCGGCGATGTTTCACAGACCGCACGTTCAGATTACAGGGTAGATAAGTGCATAAAAAGACAGCGAGGGGGAAGGACAGTGGCGCGGATTTACATAGCATTGGTAGACACACCGGGGATTTTTGCGTATCTCATACGGCGTTTTTTAAAACAGAAATACATCCATGTGGTCATCTCCATGGATGCGGAGCTGGAGGAAGCGTACAGCTTCGGAAGGCGGAACCCGTTTATCCCGGTGATCGCGGGATTCGAAAAGGAAAATAAGAGAAAGATCCTGCGCGCCTTCCCAACCGCGGATTACATGATCTGTGAAATGGAATGCACAGGGCGGCAGAAGGAGCAGATCCGGCAGACGCTGGAACAGGATATGCGGGACCGATTCCATTATCACTACGCGGTGCTTGGACTGCCATTTATCCTGTGCGGCAGGCCCTTTTACCAGAAGAACCATTACACCTGTTCTTCCTATATTGCAAGATTATTATCGGAAAATGGGATCCAGGTTTCGGAAAAGCATTTCTCATTGGTGACGCCCAGAGACTTTTATGAATATCCGGATAAACAGGTCCTCTTCGAAGGCGCTCTGGAGGAGATCGTACATCCGGAGGAATCCTGGAAGCTTCGGAAACCGGAGGCTGTATATGAATACTGACAGAAAGCAGAGAATCCGAAAAAATCTGATCAATTATACGATATTTCTCGTGATCATGGGATTGACTTTTTATACCGTGCTGCACGGACAGGACTGGAATCAGATCTGGGAGGCGCTCAAAGGGCTTTCCCTTCCCTGTCTGCTGCTGATCCTTGGGGCCGCATTGTTTTTTGTGTGCGCGGAAGGGAGCATGATCTGGTATCTCCTGCGGATGATCAACCCGGACAGCAGCGGGCTCGGCAAATGTATCTCCTATTCCTTTATCGGATTTTTTTATTCCGGTATCACACCCTCCTCAACGGGGGGACAGCCGGTGCAGCTTTACTATATGAAGAAGGATGGAAATGCGCTTTCAGACAGCTCGGTCGTCCTGATGACGGTTGCGCTGCTCTACAAATTCGTGCTTGTGATCATCGGATGCGCCATGCTGGTTTTCTGGTATGACCCGCTGAGATCCTACCTTCGGAAATATTTCGGCCTGTATATCCTGGGACTTGTGCTGCATGTGGTCCTGGTGGCCGTGCTTCTGGCGGTCATGCTGGCGCCGGAAGCCATGAAGAGGCTGATCTTTCAGATCGAGCATTTCCTGACACGGATCCGGATCTTGAAGCCGTCAGCCGGAAGAGCGGAAAAGATCCGCCAGTTTATCGGCGGTTATCAGGACGCGGTCCGTTTTCTGGCAAAACAGAAGTACAGGATGCTGCTGGTCCTTGGGATCACATTTCTGCAGAGGTGCAGCCTGTTCCTCCTGACCGGGCTGGTGTATCTGGGATTTTCCCAGCAGGGGACCAGCCTTCTGACGGTGATGCTTCTGCAGGCTTCTGTGTCCGTGGCGGTGGATATGCTTCCCCTTCCGGGGGCGCAGGGAATCACGGAGCTGATGTACTGCCGGGTGTTCAGCCAGGTGTTTTCACAGGCCTGCCTCATGCCGTCGCTGTATGTGGCGAGAGGGAGCAGCTTTTATTTTGTGCTGGTGGTCAGCCTTCTTGTGGTGCTGCTCAATGAAGCGGTCCGGCGCAGGGGAGAAACGGTGAAGGACAGGCAGTGCTTGAGAGCCGCAGGACACAGGTATCCCTTGTAAAACGGCGGGATGGCCATAATGGGATGCCCTTGGGTATACCTGATGAAACGGCCGGATGGCCATAACAAAAAATATGTAAAGCAGGGAATCATACGGAGATTTCCTGCTTTACATATTTTTTTGAAGCTATTCTTCTTCCACAAATTCGTCTTTCCCAAGTCCGCATACCGGGCATACCCAGTCATCCGGAAGATCTGCAAATTCGGTGCCGGGCTCGATTCCGTTGTCCGGATCACCCACTTCGGGATCATAGATATATCCGCAGGGTTCACATACATAGCGTTTCATGATCAATACCTCCTTGCTTATTTTCATGTACTCTCAAAAGGGAAATTCCCTGATTCGATACAATAACAGTATAACGCGCAGGCAGATGATTATGCAAGCATTCTTTCCTAAAGTTCCGCAGCTTTAAATATGAAATGCCGTAAGGCCATTGACAAATAAAGGAAATACGGTGAAAATATGATAAAAGGGAATATGAATTCATGTTATCAGGAGGCAGATTATGACAAGAACATTGAAGAAGAGACCATTTTACGGAAGCCGGTCACAGGAGACTGCAGCCTATGAGGCACCCCACCGCGCAGCGGCGAGAAAAGCAGCAGCCGAAGGGATCGTACTGCTGAAAAATGAAAAGCAGACCCTTCCTCTTGCGAAGGGGAGCCGGATCGCACTCTACGGTCCGGGGGCGACCCACATGATCAAGGGCGGTACCGGGTCCGGGGATGTGAACGAGAGAGAGGTTGTGAACATTTACCAGGGACTGCGAAACGCCGGCTATACCGTGACGAGCAGGGACTGGATCGACGCCTATGACCGGATCTACACGGATGCAAGAAATGCATGGCGGGACGGGATCCTGGAACGGGCGAAGGAAGAAGAATTTTTTATCGCATACTCGACCAGTCCGTTTTTTGTGCCGGACGGCCCGGATGTGGAAAAGACAGACGCGGACATCGCGGTTTACGTGCTGAGCCGTGTGGCCGGGGAAGGGGCGGACCGGTTCAACGAGAAGGGCGATTTTTATCTGACAGATCAGGAAGCAAAAAATATCCGGGATATCTGCGGCTTTTATGAAAAGGTGATCCTTGTAATCAACACAGGGGGGCTTGTGGATCTTTCCTTCACAGACCAGTATGAAAATATCGGCGCCATCCTGTACCTGGTTCAGCCGGGGATGGAGGGCGGCAATGCCCTTGCGGATGTGATCTCCGGGAAGGCAGTGCCAAGCGGAAAGATGACGGATACCTGGGCGGATAGATACGAGGATTATCCCAACGCCATGACATTTTCCCATATGAACGGAAATGTGGATCAGGAAAAATATGAAGAAGGCATTTATGTAGGCTACCGCTATTTTGATTCGTTTCAGGTTCCGGTCAGATACAGCTTTGGATTCGGCCTGTCTTATACGGATTTTCAGATTGAGACCATAAAGGTTACGGCAGGAGCGGAAGTGACGGCGGAGGTAAAGGTGACTAATACCGGGAAGCTGTACAGCGGGAAGGAAGTAGTGCAGGTCTATGTATCGGCGCCTGTCGGGAAGCTGGAAAAGGAGAGCCGCCGTCTGTGCGGTTTTGCAAAGACCGGCCTGCTGGCTCCGGGAGAGAGCGAGACATTGACGATCCGTTTTCCGGTTTACCGGATGGCATCCTATGATGAGTCCTCTGCGGAATGGTTGCTGGAACGCGGAACCTACGGCGTGTGGATCGGCAATTCCCTGGCTGACAGCAGGATGGAAGCGATGCTTGTGCTGGAAGAGGAGAAGGTACTGTCCAGAGTGAAGAATATCTGTCCGCTCCGGGAAGAACTGAATCTGCTCTCGATTCCGGAGGAAAAAAGAATTGCGCGCTATGAAGCAGATCTGGAATCCGGACGCAGGAACGGGGCTGCGGAGATCCCGCTGGATCTCTCCGGGGTGGAAACGGAAGTGATTGACTATGAAGCGGCTTATGAGCCGGAGGACGACGAGGCGGCGCAGATCGTAAAAGGTCTGGACACCGAGCAGCTCATCCGTCTGGCCACAGGGGAGCCTGCCAGGGGACAGGGGAGCAACCTGGGTTCCGCAGGCGTCTCCGTACCGGGCTCTGCGGGAGAGACAAGCACTGCGGCTTATGAGCAGGGCGTGGCCAATATCGTGCTGGCGGACGGCCCCGCGGGCTTAAGGCTGATGCAGACCTATGGGGTGAAGGACGGTGTGATCCGGATGCCATCCTTCGAGGCCAGCTTTGAGCACGGCTTTTTCAGCCAGGGGTTCCAAGCAGAGGGAACGCCCTATTATCAGTATTGTACGGCGATTCCGGTAGGAACCATGCTGGCCCAGACCTGGAATGAAAAGCTGATCGAAGAAACGGGCGCCATGATCGGAGAAGAGATGGAGCACTTTGGGGTGACGCTCTGGCTGGCGCCGGGGATGAACATCCACAGGAATCCGCTGTGCGGAAGGAACTTCGAATACTATTCCGAGGATCCGCTGGTCAGCGGGAAGATCGCCGCGGCCATGACAAAGGGCGTGCAGAGTGTTCCGGGATGCGGCACCACCATCAAGCATTTTGCGTGCAACAATCAGGAGGATAACCGGATGGGCTCTGACAGCATCCTGTCTGAGCGGGCCCTGCGGGAGATCTACCTGAAAGGCTTCGAGATCGCCATCCGGGAATCCCGCCCTATGTCCATCATGACCAGCTACAATCTGATCAACGGCATCCATGCCGCCAACTGCAGGGATACCTGTACGGCTGCCGCGAGACAGGAATGGGGATTTGACGGCGTGATCATGACCGACTGGACGACCACAGAGCACGGGGAGGACTGCACGGCGTCCGGCTGTATGCGTGCGGGAAATGACCTTGTCATGCCGGGACAGTTCTCAGACCATGACAATATGAGAAAGGAACTGGAGCAGGGGACTCTGAAAGAGGAAGATCTGAGGAGATGCATCACCAGGCTGGTGAGAGTTGTGCTGCGGTCCGGGCTGTATGAGACGACAGAATAAACAGGAATAAATAGAATAAAGAATGCCTATCCCGTTTGTCCGCAGGATAGGCATTTTTTATACTAAATTTCCATAAAAGTTGTTTTTTTTCATGCATGGATTGTTATATATCATAGATGCATCACAAGAAGAGAGGAAGTGGATCACGCGTGTCTGCCGGCAATTTGCTGAACCACATTTTATACAAGGATGGATATCTGGAAAAATTAATCACAGACAACTATGAATCCATTTACAAATACTGCTGTTATCATCTGAACCAGCGTCATGCAGCGGAGGATCTCACGCAGGAGGTGTTCCTGAAATTTCTGAACAATCTGGACCGTTACCGGGATTATGGAAAAATAAAGAACTACCTCTATGTGATCGCCGGAAATCTGATTCGGAATTATTATAAGAAACCGAAGGAGGTCTGCATTGCGGATGCGGGAAACCAGGAGGAAACGGTTCCGGACCATGCAGGGGATATCCTGGACAGGCTGATGGTCATGGATGCGCTGTCCGCTCTGGATCAGACGGAAAAGGATATTGTGATCTTAAGGTATTATCAGGATCAGAGAATCCGGGATATATCAAGGATACTGGGGATTCCGGCATCGACCGTGCGGTATAAGCTGAAAAACGCAGAAAAGCAGTTAAAGAGCACGCTGGAGCTGTGACAGAAAGGAGCGAGTCTATGGAAAAACGAAAATTAAAAAAATATCTGGCATCCGTTCAGGTCCCGGAATACAGCTCCCAGGGCTTACAGGAAACCATTGCCAGAGCAAAGAAAATCCGTTTTCATCCGGAAAAGCAGAGGATGACCAATCTCCAATTTTTCCGAAACCAGCTTTATTTTATCCGGAAGGAGTTCTGGGGATTAAAATTGCTGTTTACCGGACTGTTCCTCTGCCTGATCTTATCCAAACCGGCAGAGCCGGACAGCTGGATCTGGACCTTCTCGGCTATATCCGGTCCGATGCTGTGTCTGGCAAATGCAAAGATACTATGCGATATTTTTCAGCCCGGAATGCTGGAACTGCAGATGACGGCGAGGCACTCCCTCCGGAAGATCCTGGCTTTCCGCCTGCTGCTGTCCGGGGTGCTGGATTTTCTGATCTTTGCCTGCTGCGCCGCTATTTTTACCCTGGGGCAGGACGTATATCTGCGGCAGACATTGCTGTATACGCTGGTTCCCTACAACCTGATGTGTCTTGGGTGCCTCGCGATCCTGAACCGAAGGAGCGAGGAAAACAGCATGCTCTACTGCATGACCTGGGGAGCTTTTCTGACCTTTGCGGCGTGGCTCTTAAAGGCGGGGGGATTCCCGATCTATACAATGGAGTATCGGGAAAGCTGGATGCTTTCCGGGGTTCTGTCAGCTCTGGGGGTGATGTGGGAGATCAAAAAGCTTTTAAAATTCGGAGGAGGAAACACGGATGAAATTAGAGTTGGAACGTTTGTCTAAACATTTTAAAAACAAGATTGCCGTGGAGGAGGTGAACACGGTATTGACCGAAGGGATCTATGGATTTCTGGGAGCAAACGGTGCGGGAAAGACCACGCTGATCCAGATGATCTGCGGGATCATAAACCCTACGGCGGGAGAGGTGAAGCTGGACGGAAAAAATACGGCCGGCATGGGAGAGGACTACCGGGACCTTTTGGGATATCTGCCCCAGGAATTCGGCTATACCCCCGGATTCACGGCAAAGGACTTTCTGCTGTATATCGCTTCAATCAAAGGACTGGAACCGCGGTTCGCGAAACGGAGGACAAAGGAGCTTCTGCAGCTTGTGAATCTGGAGGATGAGGCGGGCGCAAAGATCCGGACCTTTTCCGGGGGGATGAAGCGGCGGTTGGGGATCGCCCAGGCGCTCCTCAATGATCCGAAGCTCCTGATCCTGGATGAACCTACGGCAGGGCTGGACCCCAAGGAACGGGTGTATTTCCGGAATCTGATCTCGGGGATGTCAAGAGACAAGATCATCATCATTTCCACCCATATCGTATCGGATATCGAATACATTTCCGACAGGATCCTGGTCATGAAAAAGGGCAGATTCATTCTGGACGGTCCGGCGGAAGAGCTGGTGAGAGAAGTAGACGGCATGGTCTGGGAATGCAGGGTGCCCCAGAAGGAATGGCCCGGGTTTGAGCAGGAGCACTGCATTGCCAATGCCCATAACCGGGAGAATATGGTAGAAGCCAGGGTTGTCTCCCCGAAAAGGCCGTATGAAGGGGCGGAGACGGTGGAACCGACACTGGAAGACCTGTACCTGGAATGCTTCTGGGATGAATTATGAAGAGGGATCATAAGGAACTGTATGAAAATAACTTATGCATTTTGGCTTGAAGCGTTGTGATCTGTAGATGTTCAGGCTGCTGAATGCAGACGCATCTGTGAAAAATAGAAGAGCTAAGGAACTGATAAATGGAGGAGAAATGCGATGGGCGGAATGATTCGGTATGAATGGAAAAAAATATGGGCAAGCAGGCTGACCCAGCTTTCTGTGCTGGGATGTACGTTGCTTTTGCTGTTCAATACATGGGCGGAATTAAGGCAAATCTACGCATGGGACAGCCAGGGAAATCAGCATTCCGGGACTGCGGCAAAGGAGATTTTAAAACAGACGCGGTCAAGACAGGAACTGAACCAGGAGACTGTGGAAGGAATCATGGAGGAATATCTGGAGAAGGCAGAGGAGATTGCGGAAGCGGAGGAAAATCCGGAGGTTGCCTCGGACGAAATCTGGCGGACGGTTTGGCTGCAGCAGGGGGAACTGTATGCTTTGATCGCGGATACTTGCAGGGAGTCGGGAAGCGACCTCCCCGCGGAGAATGTATTTCGGCAGAATATGGGAAGGGATTTTTACCAGGCGCGAATGGAAAGAGTTCAGAAATATACAGCACTTTTGAGGAGCAAAGGCATCATATCCGCGAAGGAGGCCGGATATTGGAATGACCGAAATACTCCGGTTTCGGAATATGTATACGGATATTGCAAGGGGTGGGAGCATGTCTTACAAAGTATGACGTGGATCATTCTGGTCATGATGATCATCTGTGTCGGGATCGCTCCGGTCTTTGCAGGGGAATACCAGTCAAAATGCGATTCCCTGTTCCTGTGCATGAAATACGGCAGGAGCAGGCTGCCGGCCGCGAAGATTGCTGCGGTCTGGCTGTTTACGAGTGTGGTTTATTTTGGACTTATGATCGTAAATTCTGCATGGATCTTGCTTTCGGCGGGAACAGAAGGGTGGGATACGTCTGTGCAGTTTTTGTATCAGACCACCCCGGTGAGCTATCCTGTGACGGTAGGTCAGGCCTGCCTTCTGATGTTCCTGCTGGGATATGTGCTGACACTGGGGATCATGGCCGTGACATTGTGGATGTCCTCGATCTTCAAGAATGCGTATGGAGTGATCGTAGTGGCATTCCTGCTGCTGATCGTCCCGTCGTTTCTGCAGGCGGGGTTCGGCGGATATCTGCTGCAGCATATCCTGGCCCTGCTGCCGTCGAATATCATGAGCTTTGACTTTACGAATTATACGGCGTATGCTGTCGGCGGAAAGATGATAAGCTGTCTGTCCATGGACCTGATCGTCAATGGGGCAGCGGCGGTGATCTTTTCCGCGGCGGGGTATGGGATGTTCCGGAAGCATCAGGTGAATCAGTAGTCAGATTCCATAGACAAATTCTTAATATAATCTCGCTGTTAGAAAAAGGCACCAGCCTGCATCATGTCCTGTTTTTTTCGTAGATTAACTTTGCCTGTTCCGCTACTGCTTCTTTCAGACGGGCAGGTGAAAGGATATCCACCCGGGTTCCGAAGGACAGCAGAAACCCGATCAGCCACGGATCCTCCGGCATGTTCGCGGAGACGATCAAATCCCCGTTCTCCTGCCGCTGGATCTGTGTCTTATCGAACTCATCATAGACGCGGTATGACATTTCTTTCGGAAAACGAAGCGTGACCTTCGGATATTCCCCTTCGAAGGTCTCGATCGGCCCCGGAGGATTACGCTGCGAAAACCCTTCCTCTAACACCTCCAGTTCTAAAATACGGTTTAATTTGAAGACGCGCCAGTCCTGCTTTTCCGTGCAAAATGCCTGCAGATACCATGCCTTTGCTTTGTAGACAAGCTTAGAGGGCTGTACGGTTCTTTCACGGATCTCCTCGCAAGAGCCTGCGTAACGGAGCTTCACATTCCTGCGGCGGATCACGGCTGATCTTAGAAGCTCAAAGGTCTCATTGTCATATCCGGGATTCCCCCATCTGGAAAAATCCACTTCAAGCCAATTCTCCGAATGGAGCTGAAACAATGCGGACAGCTTCTGTAAGGTCCGGCTGCCGTCCATGTTCCGGGTGATATGGATGCTCTGCAATGCTGCAAGGATTTCCTGCTTTTCAGCCTCGGACAGAACGGCCTTGTCCAGGACAAAATCATTCAGTAAATGAATCCCGCCGTTTCTGCCTGCTTCCGTATAAACGGGGATGCCTGCTCCGCTCAGGGCGTCGATATCCCTGTAGATCGTTCGGACCGATACTTCGAATCTTTCCGCCAATTCCGGGGCGGTAGCCTGGCCCTTATCAAGTAAATGGTATAGGATCTTAAATAATCTGCTTTCCTGCATCTGTGTTACCTCTTATTTTTTTCAGGGGAAGTTCTTCTGTATCATGGAGACATCAAAAGAGCCGAAAATGAACGCTTTGCGGCGGGAATTGTCTGACGGCAAGAAAGCTGCCGCCGAGACTGATGTCAGGATAACAGAGTTTGGATGGAAATGCAAGAACATTTTTGAATGAAGGAGTACAGGTGAGAAATGAAATACAGGTATGGAAAGTAATTCCCACTCTTAATCCATTTTTGTATAAAATCTGAAAATGTGTAAGTTGAGACTTATAAAAATCTTGTTTTCGTGATATAATACACTTATAAAAATCTTGATTTCGTGAATCGGTGCGGCATAAGGAAAGGACGGATGCTGTTATGAAACGCAAAATATACGCGGAAATGCTGAAATGGAAGCAGGAGAGCGCCCGAAAAACCGCCCTTTTGATCGACGGCGCGCGCCGAGTCGGAAAAAGCTATATCGCGGAAGCATTTGCAAAGAATGAATACAGGTCATATCTTATGATTGACTTCAACAATGTCAGCAGCGATGTAAAGGATCTGTTTTACAATTATCTGAATGACCTGGATACATTTTTTATGTATTTGTCAGGATATTATAATGTGAAATTATATCCCGGGGAGTCCCTGGTCATTTTTGATGAGGTACAGCAGCTCCCGAGGGCGCGGGCCGCCTTGAAATATCTGGTTGCCGACGGCAGGTTTGATTATATGGAGACCGGATCTCTGATGTCCATCCGGAAAAATGTAACGGATATTGTAATTCCGTCGGAGGAGCGGCACATCAAAATGTACCCCATGGATTTTGAAGAATTTCTGTGGGCGATGGGGAATGAAGTTTTGATGGATATGATCCGAACATGCTTTGATACCAGAAAGATGATGGGACAGCTCCTGCATAGAAAGGCGATGGATTATTTTCGTCAATATCTGATCGTCGGGGGAATGCCCCAGGCAGTCGGAGAGTACGTATCCTCCCGTGATTTTGACCGGGTGGATGCAGTGAAGCGGGATATCCTGACGCTTTATCGGGCGGATATCGCAAAGCACGCGGAAGGATATGTGCAGAAGGTCAGCAGCATTTTTGATGAAATCCCGGCGCAATTGCAGAAGCATGAAAAAAAGTTCCGCCTCTCCGCTATCAAAAAGGACGCCCGTTTCAGGGACTATGAGGATGCACTTTTCTGGCTGGATGACGCGATGATCGTAAACACCTGCTTTTGCTCTGCAGAACCCAATATTGGATTGAAGCTGAATATGGACCGGCTGACATGGAAGTGCTATATGGCAGATACCGGGCTGCTGATCAGCCATGCCTTTGATGAAAATGGTCTGGTATCCGGGGAAATATACAAAAAGCTGCTTTTTGATAAGCTGGAGGTCAATAAGGGCATGATCATGGAAAATATTGTTGCACAGATGCTCGCCGCATCCGGCCATAGGCTGTATTTTTATTCCAACCCCGACAGGAATGACGCAGATTCCAGGATGGAAATCGATTTTCTTCTTGCTAAGAGTAAGATCAGCAACAGGCACAATATATCGCCGATTGAGGTGAAGTCCGGAAAGAACTATACGCTGTCGTCGCTTCGGAAGTTTATGAAAAAATACCAGGAACAGCTCTATACTCCATATGTGATCCATACGCTGGATCTGAAGGAAGAGGAGGGCGTCGTATATCTGCCGGTTTACATGACACCGCTATTATAGTGAACGACAAAATATAATGAATTGCGCCGAAGCGCAAGCAGGTCATCAATTTCCTGACGGAAATTGGTGACAAAATATAATAGAAGCAGAGGTGAACATACCATGCACATTTTGATCGTAGAAGATGAACCTGCCATCCGTCAGGAGCTGGAGCTCCTTCTTGAAAATGCCCTGTACCAGGTGACTGCCCTGGATGATTTTACAGACGTGCCGGAACAGGTGCTGTCCTGCGGCCCGGACCTGGTGCTGCTGGATCTGAACCTGCCGGGAGAATCCGGATTTGACATCTGTACCAGAATCCGCGCTTCATCGGAGGTTCCGATCATCTTTGTGACCAGCAGGACCGATTCCATGGATGAACTGACCGGCCTGATGAAGGGCGGGGACGACTATATCACCAAGCCCTTCCAGGCGCCGATCCTGCTGGCGCATATCGCGGCGGTCTTGAAGCGCACCGCGCGGGAGGGTACAGAAGTGACAAAGCTTACCCACAAAGGGGCAGAGCTGGATATCGCGCGGGGCAGCCTTTCTTTCTGCGGGCAGGTGGTAGAATTGACAAAAAATGAATTAAAGATCATGCATTATCTGTTCCTGAACAAAGAAAAAATCGTTTCCCGGGCGAACCTGATCGAGTATCTCTGGGATAACCAGGTCTTTATTGATGATAATACCCTGAGCGTCAATATGACCCGGATCCGCGCAAAACTGGAGCAGGCCGGGATACATGATTTTATCAGGACCAAGAGAGGGATGGGGTATTCGATATGATCCGCGGGGCAATGAAAAAGGAACTGTATAGGGAAGAGGACTCCCTGTCTTTCGGCGCTTTCCTGAAGGATAGGCTCCTTCTTTTTCTTCTGCATATCACCTGCATGCTGGTGCTCACCGGCTACCTCCTTCTCACAGGATACCCATGGGATTCCTGCGCCCTCATTCTGATCTGCTGGCTTCTGATCCTTACCGCCTGGATGCTGTATGATTATCATGACCGAAAAACATATTTCTTGCAGATAGAGCATGTACTGGACAAGGTGGACCAGAGATTCCTCCTGGGTGAACTGATGCCGAGATCTCCGCGTATCGAGGACAGGCTGTACCGGGAGATGATCCGCCGGTCCAACAAGTCCGTCATCGAACGGATCCGCCGGGTGGAGGATGAACAGCGGGAATACCGGGAGTACATCGAAAGCTGGGTTCACGAGATCAAGGCCCCGATCACCAGCATATCCCTGTTGTGCGAGAACCGAAGAGCGGAACGGAGATATCCGGAGTCCCTCAGCGAAAAGGCTTTTGAAAATACGGCGATCCGGCAGATCGCGCTGGAAAATCAGAAGGTAGAGAATTATGTAGATATGGCGCTGTACTATGCCCGTTCGGACGAGGTATACAAGGACTATGTGATTCGGGAGACCAATCTGCAGTCAACCGCAGAGGAGGCAGTGCTGAAAAATAAATATTACCTGATCCAGAACCGAATCCAGGTGGAGGTACAGTGCGGAGAGGAAAAGGTATATACAGACCGGAAATGGATCCTGTTTATCCTGAATCAGCTGATCCTGAACTGTACAAAATATAAAGCAAAGGAAAACGCCCGCATCCGGATCACTGCGGAAGCCCTTCCGAATGGTGTTCATCTGCTTGTAGAGGATAACGGCGCAGGGATCAAAAAGGAAGAACTGCCGCGTATCTTTGAAAAAGGCTTTACTGGGACCAATGGGCGTAAGAATGACCGGGCCACGGGAATGGGACTGTACCTCTGCCGGAAGCTGTGCAGGAAATTAGGGATAGAGATTGACGCACGCTCAGAGTATGGAAGCGGCACATGCATTGTGCTGGAATTTCCTATCAGTACGTATGTCATAAACGAAGCATAGAAGAAAAGAACATGCCGCATTGCTTCGGCATAACGGCACGAAATTTTCATAAACTTATTTGGCAGTGAGAATGGATATTTGACGATTGAATTATGAGTCTGTTTAGAAGGGATGATAACGATGGCATTGGAAAATAAACTTGGGATCACAAATTCAGCAGAACTGGCACGGGAAGAGGAAAAAATCAGCAAGAAAAAAGCCCTGGAATTATTCGAATCAGGTATGCTTGACGAGCTTGATGCCGGAACCTTTGCGGCCCTCGCGGAGATTCACAGATACTTATTCGACGAGATTTACGATTTTGCAGGAAAAGTGAGATCTGTAAATCTTGCGAAAGGAAACTTCCGTTTTGCGCCCTTGATGTATCTGCATGCCGCATTGGAAAATATAGACAAAATGCCCCAGTCTACATTTGACGAGATCATCGAAAAATATGTGGAGATGAATATCGCGCATCCTTTCCGGGAAGGAAATGGCCGGAGCGCCAGGATCTGGCTGGACCAGATTTTGAAAAAAGAACTGCGCCAGGTGATCGACTGGAGCAGAGTGGACAAGGAGGACTACCTTCTCGCCATGGAACGGAGCCCGATCCGGGATATCGAGATCAAGCATGTATTGAAGGCCGCTCTGACATCAGAGATCCATGACAGGGATATCTATATGAAGGGGATCGATACCAGCTATTACTATGAAGGGTATACCACATTTAAGATGGAGGAATTGAAAGACTGACCGCCATGTCACAGAAAACTTCCCACCTGTACGGTTGGAAATCTTTCGAAAATGTAAGATAATTGTAAGCGAACCTGATACAATCCATCACCAGAATCTGTTACGATCAAGTTATATTCACGGCCGATGAAATCTGCCGTGAGTATCGCACCAGCCGTAGCTGCAAAGCAGCATATTTCCTCATACGGCTGTGCGCATCATATGATACTGAGCTGCAGATTTATCTGGCGCTCAGTATACCATATGGTTTCGAAGGGAGAGTGACAGACAATGAAAGACTACATCCGGATCTGTGATGTGGAGAAGTATTATGGAAACGATGCAAATGTGACAAAGGCGGTGGACCGTGTCAGCTTTACGGTGGACAAAGGCGAATTTGTCGGCGTGATGGGGGCCTCCGGCAGCGGGAAAACCACCCTGCTCAACATGCTGTCCACCATTGACAGCGTAACCGCCGGGCATATCTACTACGGGGACACCGACATTACAGAACTCAAAGAGGATCAGCTGGCGGATTTCCGCAAGGAGAATCTGGGCTTCGTATTCCAGGACTACAACCTCCTGGATACGCTGACCATCGAGGAAAATATCATGCTGGCCATGACGCTCCAGCACAAAGGCCGCCGGGAGATCCAGGAAGAGTGTGAGAACATGCTGAACCTCCTGGGCATTGCGGACGTCCGCGGACAGTTCCCCTATCAGGTATCCGGCGGGCAGAAGCAGCGGTGCGCCTGCGCCAGGGCGCTGATCAACCATCCCAGGCTCCTGCTGGCGGATGAGCCCACCGGGGCCCTGGATTCCAGGTCGTCCCAGACCCTTTTGGAGACCTTTACAAAGATGAACCGGACGCTTTCAGCCACCATTTTCATGGTGACTCACGACGCGTTTTCCGCCAGTTATTGTTCCCGAATCTTATTTTTGAAGGACGGACGCATTTTCCATGAGCTGGTCCGGGGGGAGCAGGACCGGCGCGGCTTCCTGAACCAGATCCTGGATGTACTGTCCCTGACAGGAGGTGAAGTCTCCGATGCTCGCTAAGCTGGCCTTCCGCAATGTCAAACGTTCCGCCAGGGACTACCTGGTCTATTTTCTGACCATGACCTTTGTGACCGCTCTGATGTTTGCCTTCAACACCGTCATTTTTTCCAAAGACCTGCAGGGCCGGGTCAGCGATGTGAATATGATGCAGGTGCTGATCATCCTGGCAACTGTATTCGTGGTGATCATCATTGCCTGGCTGATCAACTATATGGTGCGGTTCATGCTCGGCAAAAGGAGCCGGGAGTTTGGAACCTATCTGCTGCTGGGCATGCGCAAAAAAACGATCGCCCGCCTGTACATGCGGGAAAATGCGGCTCTCGGCATGGGGGCATTTTTCTGCGGCCTGGTGCTGGGGATCCTTCTGCAGCAGATTTTATTGTCCATCCTGTACGGCATGCTCCAGGAAACGTATCACCTGCAGATCGTTCTGGATCTCCGGTGCCTCCTGATGACGGCATCCTGCTATGGGGGCTGCTATATCCTGGCATTGCTCCGCTGCTCCCGGAAATTCCGGAAAATGAACATCCGGGAGCTGATGTACGCGGGGCAGCAGAATGAAGAGATCAGGGAATCCCATGAAGCGCTGAAAAAATGGCTGTTTCCGGCCTCCATCCTGCTGTTGCTTCTCCTGGGATACAAGCTGTTTTTCGGAGAAACGTGGAGTACGGGGGATATTCTGCTGTTCCTGGTGTCCCTGGTTCTCGCGATCTACCTGTTTTATATGGGACTGTCCTCCTGGATCGTCTGCTATGTGAGAAAAAAAGGCAATGCCGTTTACAAAGGGGAAAACCTGTTTCTCCTGCGGCAGTTTTCCTCCAAGGTCAAGACCATGCAGTTTACGATGGGGACGCTGACCGCGTTGTTTGCCATCGCGCTTCTCGGCTGTGCGTTTGCCATGATGTTTTCGGATTACCAGAACCAGATGCTGGAACAGAAATTCCCCTTTGATGTGCAGGTATTCAGTGAGAGGACGGATGAGGATTTTGCGAAGGAGCTGGAAGTGCTGGAGCAGGAAACCCGGATCCATGACGCATACCCATATCCGATCTACCAGAACGGTACCATGGAGATGAATATATGGCTGAGTACGCATCTGCGTACCTTTGATGATTCCTTCCGCAAGGCGGACGGAACTCCGGACCTGAAAAAGATCAAGGAAGAGGCCGGCGGCTGTTACGGAACCTATGATACCTATATCAGCCTTTCGGCATACAACCATCTGCGCGGGATGCTGGGCTATCCTGCGGTCTCATTAAAAGAAGGGGAATACCTGATTCACCTCAAGGAACGGATTTATCAGGAGACTGGGGATTTTTCCGGGGAACTTTCTGTCAGAGGAAAGGATGGAGAGCTTTGCTGCGCCGGATACCGGACGGAACCATTTTCCCAGGACGGGCACAATGGGGCGGATTACCTGATCGTGGTTCCGGACAGCGAGACGGAGGCAATGGACGTATTTTACAGGGAGCTTGCCGTGGATATTGAGGGGGAGGCTCCGAAGGATCTGGGAAAACGTCTGGATGATCTGGCAGAATTGTCGGAGGAAGAGATTCAGGACATGATGGGGCATGTGTACCTGGACGAAACAAGTATGGGATGCGGAACGGATACGATGGTGGTCTACTATACGAAATATCTGGTCCGCGACAATCTGATCCCGGAGGTGAAGTATATGCTTTCCTCCATCATCTTCCCGCTGTTTTATATCGGCCTGGTGTTCCTGTGCGTGGCCCTGACCGTGCTGTCCGTACAGCAGCTCAGCGATTCCGCGAAATACCGGTTCCGGTACGGGGTGCTGCAGAAGATCGGGCTCAAGAAAAAGAAGCTTGCGGCCGTGGTGTGGAAGCAGCTGTTCATGTATTTCCTGTGTCCGGCGCTGTTTGCTGCGGTGCTCAGCGGAGTCGTTATCATCTTTGCCAGTGCGATGTTTGTCGCTTCCACCGGGGTGCATACCTTTGTACTGCAGTATTTCATGACGGCATTTCTGCTGTTCTTCGGGATCTATGCGATCTACTTTACGGCGACCTATGTGGGATTTCTGAGGAATGTGGAATAAGGCTTATACTGAGCGCCAGATGAATCTGGCGCTTAGGAGTTGTAGAAAAATACCGCCTTCTGCTCAAAAGATATATCTCTCACCGGGAGCAAACATGTGGAAGGCCTGTCCGGGGCTGAACCGGTATACGCAGTCCACGAAGTAAGCCGGACTGAGTCCGTTGCCCGCATACAGGTCAAAATGCATGGGCACAAGCAGCCGTGCATGGATTTCCTGTGCCAGCAGTACGGCCTCTTCCGCGTTCATATTTCCGATAATATTATTTCGCAGCTTATAGTAGTCTCTTCCGTTGACCGGGACCATCAGGATATCGACCCCGTCGATCTGCTCCGCAAGGCCGTCGTAGATGCAGCAGTCCCCGGAATGGAACAGGGTGGTGCTGCCGAAGGTCATCCGGTAACCCAGTTCTTTATAATTTCCAGATTCATCGGTATGCAGCTCTTCGTGGGCCGCCGCGACAGGTGTGACACTGCAGGGGCCGAGAGACAGCTTCTGCCCGGCGGCAGCGCTCATGATACGGGAATCGTCTACCCCGTAGGAGCAGATATTTTCACGGATCGGCGCCGGAACAATGAATACTGCTTTGGTGTTGTGCGCGGCAAGAGCGCGCAGTGTATCCGGATCCGCGTGGTCCGTATGGTCATGGGTACAAAATACATAGTCTACAAAATCCAGCTCCTCCGGCAGGATGGGGATGTCATACCTGCGCGTCCAATCCGCGTCCTGCATCCCGTGATGGCGGTCGATGGAATCCGACAGATAAGGGTCGATGAGATAAAAGTGGTCACGGTATCGGATCAAAAATCCTTCCTGCCCCAGATAAAACATTGCGATCTGCTCTTCTGTCAGGCGGGTGTTCAAAATCTGTTCTTTTGTCATATGGAAACCTCCTGAATGTATCTTAAATTGTTTGTTGCTTATTATATTACAGCGTGATAAAATCGGCAATAAGTAAAAGAAAAAGGATGTGAAAAAGATGAAAGCAATCGTGATCAGGGAACCTGGATGTGTCGCTCTGGAGGAAAAAGCCATTCCCGAACCCCAGCCCGGATTTGTGCGGGTCCGGGTGAAGGCGGCGGCAATCTGTGCCACGGATCTGGAGGTGATCGACGGGAACATTCCCGCCAATTATCCCATTACGCCGGGACATGAGTGGAGCGGCATTGTGGATGCCGCCGGAAGCAGGGAGGATGAGCCCTGGATCGGAAAAAGAGTGGTGGGGAGCAACGACGTGGTCTGCCTGAAATGCGACGCCTGCAGAAGCGGCAACTGGCGGTACTGCAGTGAATTTGAGGAGATCGGCTTCCGCCGGGACGGGGCCTATGCGGAATACGTGATCGTTCCGGCCTATGGTCTCTGCGAACTGCCGGAGCAGGTTTCTTTTGTCCACGGGGCGCTGTGCGAACCCCTGGGAGTTGCCCTGGGTACTCTGGAAAAGGCGGGAGCCAGGCTGGGGGATACGCTTACGATCATCGGGGCCGGCTCCATCGGCCTGTGCATCCTTGCGGCCGCGAAGGCTATGGGGATGCGGGAGATCGTTGTTGCGGCCTCTACCCGGAGACGGCTTGCCATTGCGGAGCAGATGGGGGCGGCATACACGGTCGCGACAGCGGAACAGAATCTGCTGGAGGAGATGAAAAAGCTGCGGCCTGCCGGAACCGATGTGGTGATCGACGCCACCGGGATGGAAAGCTGCATCCAGCAGAGCTTAAAGCTGGCGAGAAAAGGCGGAACGGTGGCGCTTGCAGGTTATGGCAGGGGAAAGGTCATGAGCATCCGCATGGATGACATTCACATCAACAACCTGCGCCTGATCGGAGCCGGCAACAACTGGAATCAGCATGGAAAAGCAGTCGCCATGATGGCCGGCGGACTGGTGGATATCGAGCATTTTGCGACTGACCGGATCCGGCTGGAGGAGTTCGCCCACGGTCTGGAGCTGGCAAGAAAGCGCCCGGAAGGCTTTTTGAAGGCGGTGTTTGTAGATGAATAGGGAGGGCGGCATCCAAAGAGAGAGCGGCATCCAAAGAGGGGGCGGTATCCTGGGAATCGATCTGGGAACCTCCTCCGTGAAAATGCTCCTGAAATCCCGCAGCGGAGGAACCGTCAAGGTGAAGGAGACGTATCGGGAGCCGGCCCCCTCCGGCTGGTGGAACGCGGTCAAAAAGGCACTGTCACGCCTGGATCTTCGGGGACTGGCGGCGATCGGCCTGTCCTCCCAGGTGGGGACCTATCTGGTGAACGGGGAGGTGGTCATCCCATGGAGCGGCAGGGAAGGTGCGGAGGAGCTTGCGGAGATCAGAGAAACCTTCGGCAGAGAGCTGTTTTTCCGTGAGATCGATATGCCTCACCCCAACATCATTTCCTATCCGGTTCCCCGCCTGCTGTATATCAAAAGGCACTATCCGCAGGTGGAAAGCGTTTGCCAGCCCAAGGATTTTCTCTGTGAAATGCTGACAGGGAGACGGCTTACAGATCCTTACTCCTGGCGTGGGCTGGCAAAGCTTTCGGAAGGCCGGTACAGCCAGGCTTTTTTAGACCGGATCGGGTTTCCCGTGCAAAAGCTGCCGGGGATGATTCCCGTGACCGGCAGGGCAGGAGAGACACGGGAGATTTCTCTGGAAGGAAATCTGCTCCCGGCGGGAGTTCCGGTTTTTATCGGTATGAATGATTTTTACGCGTCCCTTTTGGGGATGGGCGTATATGGAATCGGGGATTTTTTTGACATTACAGGGACCAGCGAGCATCTGGGTGTAGTGGAATCTGATCCGGATCCGGATACGGAGCTGGTCAGCAGCCCGTATTTCTGCGGAAATGTGCATTATGGCGTGACTGCCTCGGCCGGAGCCTCCCTGGACTATGGGATGCGCCTGTTTGGATTCGGGGATGTGGAGCCGATGGAGAGCCTGAGCAGAAAACCACCGGTGTTTCTTCCTTATCTCAATGGGGAACGCGCGCCGATCTGGGACGCCGACGCGCGGGGGATGTTCTTCGGCATTGACGGGGCCTGTGAGAAAAGGGATATGGCCTACGCGGTGATGGAAGGCGTGGTATTCAGCTTATATCACATCTATGAATACATGGGAAGGCCCCGGGGAACGGTAATGCGGGTGTCCGGCGGCGCGGCGGCGAACCGGGTGCTCTGCGGGATGAAGGCGGAGCTTTTCGGTGTCCCGGTGATCGTGCCGGAGGAAACCGACACCTCGGCCCTGGGCGCTTATATGACCGCAGCGGTGGGTGCGGGCCGGTATGCGGATTTTGAGGAAGCGATAGAACACAACTGCAGGAGCAGAGAGTGCATCAGGCCCGGGGGCCTGTACCAGGAGCGTTTGAAGCAGCGCTTTTCCATTTATAAGGAGCTCTATCCTGCCATAAAACATATAAGGAGGGACAGCTTATGAGCTGTGTAATATTCGGCGCCGGAAAGATCGCCAGAGGATTTATCGGACATTTACTGTATCTGAGCGGGATTCCGTTTACCTTTATTGAACGGGAAAAACCTCTTGCAGACCTGCTCAACACACGCGGGCGCTATACAGTCAACATTCTGGGGCACAGTGAAAAAAACTGCCAGGTCACAGGCATCCATGCGTGGAGTTTTGAGGAAGAAGAACAGGCGGCAGAAGCCATTTCCCAGGCGGACACCGTGTTTACCGCGGTAGGGGGAAAGAATCTTCCGTCATTAATTCCCATTTTGTTAAAAGGGATTGAAAAGAAGTCAAAAACGGGCGGGAATCTGAATATCGTGACCTGTGAGAACTGGAAGCTCCCGGCGTCTGTCTTAAAAAGCGGGATCGAGGAGCAGCTTGGAGAAGAAACAAAAGCCTATTTCCAAGCGCATGTGGGTATCACGGAGGCAGTCATCATGCGCTCCGCCATTGAGCCGGATGCGGAGCTGCTCAGGAAAGATCCGCTGATCGTCAATGTGCAGGATTTCTGGGAGCTTCCGGTGGATGCGTCCCGGATCGTGGGAAGCCTTCCGGATATCCGGGGTTTGAAATTGATTCCGGAATTTACCGGATTTTTGGAAAGGAAATTTTATACCTACAATGCCGCCAACGGGACCGTCTCCTATCTGGGCGCTCTCCTGGGATATGAAAAGCTGGCGGACGCCGCCCACGATGAGCGGATTATCCGGATTCTGGAAGGGGTGTACCAGGAGACGGCAGAGGCCCTGTCGAAAAAGCATCATTTTCCGCTGGATGAGCAGCTTGCATTTACCCGGACCTCGAAACGGAAGCTGCAGGATTATACGATCGTGGATTTCATTGAAAGAAACGCCAGGGACCCTCTGCGGAAGCTGGGAAAGGACGACCGGCTGGTGGGATCGGCCCGTCTTGCGGAGGAATACGGAATAGAACCTCACAATCTCTGCATCGCCGCCGCGGCAGCCATTTATTATGAAAATGAGGACGATGAATCCGCTGTGAGACTGCGCCGCATGCGGGAAGAAGAGGGCATTGATGCCGTGCTGGAACAGGTCTGCGGACTGGACCCGGCGGGACGGCTGGCGGGACTGATCAGGAGCAAGATTGATTTATTAAAGGAATGGGGATGGATCCATGAGTAAGATTGTCATAGTGGGCGCCGGAAAAACAGGGCGCGGGTTTATCGGAAGGCTTCTTAGGGAAGCGGATCAGGAAATGATACTGATTGACAGGGATGAAGATCTGGTCCGGGCGCTCAATGAAGCAGGAGCATTTTCCGTGCATTTTTTTGGAAAGGAAAGAGAATCTCTGGTGATCGATCGTTTTCAGGCGTACACCTGGAAAGATGCTGATCTTCAGGATGCGGAGCTGATCCTGGTCTCCGTGGGAGGGCAGAATCTGCAGGAAGCGGGGCGCTGCCTGTCAGAATGCCTGGAGGAAAACCGGCATTATGCTGTCATCACCTGCGAAAATGCCTCCCACCCTTCCGAAACCCTGAGAAAAGCCATCGGAAAGAAGAATGTTTCCGTGAGCGAAGCAACCGTATTCTGTACAACCATCGAAGGGGAGGGGCTGGATATCCGTTCGGAAAATTATCCGTATCTGCAGTGCGACGCGGACCTGCTGGAAGGCTATGAGCCGGGAATCCCGCAGATAAGGCCGTTGAAGCACTTTTCAAATTTCTTGACGAGAAAGCTCTATACCTACAATGCGGCCAGCTGTGTCATTGCCTATCTGGGATGGACGAAAGGCTATGAAAATTACGGAGATGCGGCAAATGATGAGGAGATCCTGGCGCTTTTGGACCGGAATTATGAGGCCACGAACCGGGTGCTCTGCCGGGAATACGGCTATGACGAAAAGGATCAGGAAGAATTTGCCCTGCTGTCCAGAAAAAAATTCTGCGACCGCACGATCGAGGATACGGTTTCCAGAAATGCCAGAGATCCCCAGAGGAAGCTTGCGGCAGGCGAACGGATCATAGGACCCATCCGGCTGCTCCATCAATATGGGGAGGATGCTTCCGTGCTGGAAAAAACCGCCGCGGCCGCAATCCTTTACACCGCACCGCCGGAGGACCCATGGACGAAGCAGCAGGCAGAAGAAAGCAGCGGGCAGATCCTGGAAGAAATCTGCGGGATCCGCCCGGATGAAAAACTCTACTCGAATATCATGAATGAAATTTATTTCTTACTGTCCTGCGGATTCCCTTCGGAGACATCCGGGTGCAGGAAGCTGTATTGAAGAATTTTGATATCCTCGGCGTCAACGGTATTTAAGATCACATTGCCGGTCTTCAGATACCAGACGTCGCCGGGGGATGCCAGATCGGAAAATCGGTCCGAATTGTACTTGAACCCGCTTTTGCCAAGCATATCCTCCGCCTCCTTGTGGATCTGATCATAAACCTCCAGGAGATCGTCGGAATCGTCGGTCTCGTACATCCAGGCCATATTGACAAGCCTGTCATTTTCATCAAAAGAATACTTGACCGTTCCCTTCAAACCATCATATTCCTTCGGATAAGAATAAACCGGGCCGCCGTATACGGTGGAATCATAGGTCTCACCGTCACTGCCCTCCAATTCCTGAATATCCTTCAGCGTATGCTCCCATGTGATCGTTGTGAACGGACACTCCGCCGCCTTCTTTCCGCATCCCCAAGTAAATAAAATGCAAAAAACCAAAGCGAAAAGCAGAGTGAAAAGTTTGCGCAGCTTTTTCATAGTGAAATAGAACCTCCATAATCGTTTCGTTTCGAAAAAAACTGATGACGTACTTACGCATCAGCGCAATTCCTATTCCTATTATACAACAGATGAAATATAAATAAAATGTTGAATTTTCCGTCAAAATATAGGAATTATTAGAAAATTTGGGATTTTCTATTGACTTGACCGAGAAAAATGTGCTTTACTAGAAAAAGTATTGTAACTAAGCGGTTCGTTTGACAGAAAGGAAGGTGAGAGTCGTGCCGGCAACAATGCGCGATGTCAAAAACAGGACAGGTTTATCAATGGCGACGATTTCCAAGTACTTGAATGGAGGAAACGTACTGCCGGAGAATAAGATTTTGATCGAAGAGGCAATCCATGAGCTGCACTATGAGGTCAATGAGATTGCAAGAGGACTTGTGAAAAATAAGACAAAGATCGTAGGCGTCATGGTCCATGATATTGCATGCTATTTTTCGGGGATGCTGTTGCATTACATAGGACAGGAGCTGAGAAAGCGGGGCTATGGGATGATGAGCTGCGACTCCTGCAATGATGAAGAGATTGAGGCGCAGAATCTGAAGTTCCTGGTCAGCAGGAAGGTGGACGGGATCATTGCGCTTCCTGTCAGCATGAGAGGAACCTTTTTGAAGCCTGCGAAGCAGAATAAGATCCCCATCGTTCTGGTGGACCGGGCGTTTCAGGACGAAGAGTTCGACTGTGTGGGGATCGATAATAAAATTGCGGCCTACCGGGCGGTGGACCTGCTGCTGAAGCATAATCATAAAAAGATCGCAGTGATCGCTTCTGATGTGGAGTATACCGGGATCGAACGGATCAAGGGCTATGAAGACGCCATGCGCCAGGCGGGGCTGGAGATCCGGGAGGAGTATATCAAGCGGGGGCGCCATTCTATGGAGGTCGGTTATGAGAAGATGAAGGAGCTGCTGGCGGAACCGGATCGCCCGACAGCGGTCCTGATGGGGAATTATGATACGATGCTGGGCGGAGTGCTGGCAGTCAACCAGTCTGAATTTTCCTGCCCGGAGGACATCTCCCTGATCGGGTTTGACAACCTGATGCTTTCCGGACTGATCAATCCAAGCTGGTACATGGTGGAGCAGCCGATGGAAAGGATGTGCATGAAAGCAGTAGAACTGCTGTGGAACCGGATGGAAAAAAAGGAAGAGGAAGATGCGCCTGTAAAAATCTGCCTGGGAACAAAGATACAGAAAGGAGAATCCATCCGCAGACTGGAGGAAGACATTCCGTCCTGAACGAGGGCGTATGGATTTGTGCGGCAGTATATGAAGGGACGCGGAAACACTGCAGGGGAAAGCGTGCGGACATGAGAAGCGAAGCGTTTCGCTTTCGATAAAACGCTTCGGGAAGAGAGAAAGTTGAAACGGGATTCTGTTTGTAAAAATAATATAAAAACTTGTTGACTTAAAGGAGGATAGATAGTATAATATGCCCTATAGAAACGAGAAAACGTCGCGGGGTATCATGAAATATGTTCAAAACATTTCAAAAGCGTTTGGGGTGAATGAGAGCGAAGCGTTACGCGTGGCGAGCTGGATGCGTTCGCGAGAGCGGTATGTTGTGCGGAAAAACGGACGCATTCCGGAGGAATCATTCATGGAGGAGGAATGAAAGTGGAAAAAATCAAACAAAATGCATTTGTAAAGAAGGTGGGGTTTAACAGAATTGTCCTGATCTTTGTACTGCTTTTAATGTACCTGGCATTCGGGGCATTGACCGGCGGAAGCTTTTTCGGCTTTTCGCGTATCATGAACACCCTGAACTACGTTTACTTTCTGGGATTTCTTTCGCTGGGGGTAACATTCGTGATCGCAACAGGAGGAATTGATTTCTCCATCGGGCCGGTGATGTTCTGCTGTTCACTGGTGTCAGGGTATTGCCTGACTACCTACGGTGTGCCCATGGCGCCCAGCCTGATCATGAGTATCCTGATTGGTGTTCTGTTCGGCGTTTTCAATGGATATCTGGTAGCATACTGGAAGGTGCCTCCGTTTATCGTGTCTATGGCAAGCATGAACATTGCAAAAGGAATCGCGGCTGTATTTACAAAGACTCAGTCCGTAAGCTGGCCGCAGTCATCGACAGATGACGGATGGTACAGGAATTTTATCAATATGAACGGCATTCCGGTCGGCCTGTTTATCTTCTTGGGGATTTCAGTCATCTGCGCGATCGTATTGAATAAGACAAAATGGGGACGTTACATACTCTGTCTTGGAAGCAATGAAGAGGCTGTCAGACTTTCAGGCGTGAATGTGAAAAAGTGGAAAATGCTGGCTTACATCATCTGCGGAACTCTGGTCGGCGTGGCATCGATCTTCTTCGTAGCTGCATACACGACCGTACAGCCCGGATATGGAGACCAGTATAACAATGAAGCGATCGCAGGATGCGTGATGGGCGGTACATCCATGGCCGGCGGGCTTGCATCCATCAGTGGTACTGTAATTGGTGTATTTATCATTTCTCTTTTACAGCAAGGTATTCTTGCACTGGGATTTACAAAAGAATATCAGTATATTATCACCGGTTTGATCGTTATTGCGGCAGTTTACTCGGACGTTTCCGCAAGACGCAGAAGGAATTAGTGATAGTATAAAAGAAAGGAGAGGTGAGAAAATGGGCGAAATTATTTTGACAATGAAGGATATTGACAAGTCTTTTCCTGGTGTTCATGCACTGGATCATGTTGATTTAGAGGTGAGAAAGGGAGAAGTCCTCGCACTCATGGGTGAAAATGGTGCGGGAAAGTCAACTCTGATGAAGGTATTGACGGGAATCTATAAAAAGGATTCCGGTACGATTACATATGAAGGAAAAGAAGTCGAATTTAAAAATACAAGAGAAGCTCAGGACGCAGGTATCGTAATCGTGCATCAGGAGCTGAACATGCTCGGCCATCTGACCGTTGCGCAGAACCTGTTCATCGGCAGAGAGTTCAAAAAAGGGATTCGGATCGACGACAAGAAGATGAATGAAGAAGCGGCGAAGCTTTTTGAAAGACTGAACGTGCATATCGATCCGACAGAGACCATGTCCAACCTGACGGTAGGAAAACAGCAGATGTGCGAGATCGCCAAGGCCGTTTCCTTTGACGCCAAGGTCATCATCTTTGATGAGCCGTCCGCGGCCCTCACGGAGTCTGAGATCGAAGAGATGTTCAAGATCATCCGTGACCTGAAGAAAAAAGACATTGCCATGGTCTATATCTCCCACCGTATGGATGAGATCAAGGTGATCACGGACCGCGTTACAGTCATGCGTGACGGTACTTATGTAGGAACCCTGATCACAGAAAAGTGTACGAAGGAAGATATCATCAACATGATGGTGGGCCGTGTCATTTATGAGGATCCGAAGACCGAAAGCGCGGTTCCGAAGGATGCACCGGTTGTATTAAAGGTTGAACACCTGAATGCGGGCAGGATGGTACAGGATGTCAGCTTTGAACTGCGCAAGGGTGAGATCCTTGGATTTTCAGGCTTGATGGGCGCGGGACGTACCGAGACGGCGAGAGCCCTGTTCGGAGCGGATCCGAAGGAAAGCGGAGATATCTACATCAACGGACAGAAGGTCACCATCAACAATCCTCAGGATGCGGTTAACTGCGGGATCGGATATCTGTCCGAGGACAGAAAGCGGTATGGTATCGTTGTACAGAAGACCATTGCGGAAAATACAACGATGGCTTCCATGAAGGATTTCATGAATGGGATCTTTATAGACAAGAAGAAAGAGACCGATGTTGCCAACCAGTATGTAGAAGCGCTTGCAACCAAGACTCCGGGTGTGGACGAACTGGTTGTAAACCTCTCCGGCGGTAACCAGCAGAAGGTCGTTATCGCAAAATGGCTGACACGAAACAGTGACATCCTCATTTTCGACGAGCCTACAAGAGGTATCGACGTCGGAGCGAAGAACGAGATCTACAAGCTGATGAACAGGCTGGTAGCAGAAGGCAAATCCATTATCATGATCTCCTCGGAAATGACAGAGATCCTGCGTATGAGTGACCGGATCGTGGTAATGTGCGAAGGAAAGAAGACCGGCGAGCTGGATATTTCCGAAGCAAAACAGGAAACAATTATGAATCTTGCAACAAGAGAGATTGAATAGAGGAGGGCGGGAGAATGGCAAACAAGAAAGCTTTGGGTAAATTAAAAGGGCGAGAGGCCATGGTATTGGCAATCATCGTTGCGATGATCGTCCTGTTCAGTATTCTCAGCCCCACGTTCAGAACCTATCCGACTCTGGTGAGTGTTTTGGACAATTCCTATTATATCACGCTGATGGCACTGGGAGTTACGTTCCCTCTGATCACAGGCGGTGTAGACCTTTCCATAGGTACAGGACTGGTTTCTTACGCGCTGATCGGCGGATTCCTGATCTTCCAGAAGGGAATGCCGGTTGGGGTTGCGATTGCGGTATGTATCGGCTTTGGAGTATTGATCGGTGTATTTAACGGTGTACTGGTTGCGATCATGGACCTGCCGCCGTTCCTGGCGACACTGTGTACCTGCATGATCACGCGTGGACTCGGACCTGCGCTCTGCGGCGGTTTCGGCGTATCCTGGCCGTCATCCATATCAGCAGACGGAGGCTTCCGGAAGATCTTCAAGTTCGTGACTGCGGAGGGAACGGTCATACCGATCGGAATCGTGTTTATGATCATCCTGGTAGCGATCATGTCCTTTGTATTAGATCATACCAGGGTAGGGCGTTATACGATCGCCATTGGAAGTAATAAAGAGGCAACAAGACTTGCAGGTGTAAACATCAAGTTCTATCATGTACTGGCATATGTGATCTCCGGATTATTTGCAGGTATGGCAGGGGTTGCATACGCTGCGACTTATGCAACGATCTATCCGGGCGCCGGCGCAGGATTTGAGCTGGATGCCATCGGCGGAGCGATCGTAGGCGGCGTATCTGCATCCGGCGGTGTAGGAACGATCTTGGGTTCCTTCCTCGGAGTTATCGTCATCTGTCTGATGAAGGTCGGACTTCCGTTTATCGGCCTGCAGGCAAACTGGCAGCAGATCTTTACCGGTATCGTGCTGATCGCGGCAGTATTGGTAGATGTATTGAAGAAGAAAAAAGACTGAGAAGAAACCAAAACTTTAGTTTATAAGAAGCGGTAAACGAAAAAGAATCTGTTTTAAAACAGCAAGAATATGTTGTTCGAGCAAGAACTTCATATATAAAAAAATCTCATTAAAAGGAGGAAAAAAAATGAAAAAGAAGGTTTTAGCTATTTTACTCAGCGCAGCAATGGTGATCTCCATGGCGGCATGCGGCAGCGGCGGAAATGACAGCGGCGACAGCGGAAGCGCGGACAGCGGTGCAGCTACGGAAGATACCGGGGATGCTGGTGACGCGGCAGATGACGCAGGAAGTTCCGAAGGCGGAAGCAAAGGATATTCTTTCCAGATGATCGTTAAGAGCTTCCAGTCTACATACTGGCAGGCAGCAATCCAGGGCGTTGAGCAGGCTAAAGAAGAACTGGGTGTGAAAGTAGAAGCAAACGGACCGGCGAATGAGTCCGATATCGCTGACCAGGTTCAGATGCTGGACAGCGCAATTGAGAAGAAACCTGACGGAATCGCTTTGGCAGCATGTGATACAAAGTCTGTAGTGGATTCGCTTGCAAAGGCTCTGGAAGCAGGAATCCCGGTTGTATGTTTTGATACCGGCGTTGATGAGGCCCCGGAAGGTTCCGTATACGCAACGGTAGCAACCGACAACGCAGCAGCAGGCGCTGTAGCAGCAGAGAATATCTTCCCGGTGATCGAGGAAAAGATCAAGGCTGCAACAACCGACGCGAAGGTTCGTATCGGTGAAGTAAACCAGGATGCAACCGCACTGAATATCCAGCAGCGTGGACAGGGCTTCATCGACAAGATGATCGAGCTTTGCAACGGCGCTGACAAGAAGGTTGCAGTAGTTGGTAACGAATTCTATGTAAACGCAACAGAAGGTGCGGTTGCAGAGGCAGAGGCTGAAGTAATCATCGAAGTTGGCGTTCCGGCACAGACAACTGTAGATCTGGCTTCCACAGAGGCTCAGAAGATCATGTCCAAGGACGACACGATCGCAATCTTCGGCTCCAATCAGACAACAGCTGAGGGTGTTGTAACAGCCAACCAGACACTGAACAAGCTGTCAACAGATCCGGAAAAGGGTATTATCGGCGCTGGATTTGACGCTGGTACACCGCAGAAGGAAGCAATCCTGAACGATCAGCTTATCGGTTCCGTAACACAGTCTCCGTTGATGATGGGTTATGAAGCTGTTGTGACTCTGACCAAGATCTGTGACGGCGAAGAAGTATCCGACATCCCGATGGATGGTTACTGGTACAGCAAGGACAACATGGAAGACGATAACATTGCTCCTAACCTTTACGACTAATTGTGATTCGAATGAGGCAGATAGAAAAGGAACCGGACTAGCTCCGGTTCCTTTTTTTTAAAGAAAGCTTGTCAGCGGCAGGCTTTTTGTTGTATAGTTATATGGAACGCCGGAACATATCGGCTGTGAGAAAAAAATAAAAAGACTGGCTGCGCCGAGAAGCTTACGTATGCTGCGGGCTATCTGTGGATCTGCAGTTGCGGCAGCTTTTCAGGATGAGAGCAGTGGGAGGGATCATATGCTTGATAAAGCGGAAACAATGTTTGATAATATGGATCTGATGTTGAAAAAATTAAAGAAAAAATCGTATGAAGAGAATATGCGTCAATTCCTTGGAAAGAACCAGCATTATTTTCGGGAAATGACGGAACATATGGATGCCGCGCAGGATAAAGAAAAGGCAGCCGATGAGATTGCGGCGGTATTGGCGGATTGTGTGGAAGGCCGGTTTGCAAAGGGAGAAAAGAAGAAGATTTCTTCAAGGATGCAGGCGGATATCAATTTTTTCATGATCTACTATATCTTCCCGGCAATTCTTAAGACAGAGCATGCAGACTGCCGGCTGCTCGCAGACCGGATCTGCGCTGAATGGAAGAGCAGGTTTAAGGACAGCGCGATCGGATATACGGATTATGATTCGCTGTATGAATCATTCCGGGAGAAAATATTCGGGATTTTTTAAGTGAATAGGTCTTGAAATCAATCTCCCAATGCGTTATAATATTTTCTGTAAAAAGAATGAATTCTTCGGGGTCGGGTGTAATTCCCAACCGGCGGTATAGTCCGCGACCCGCTTAGGCGGCTGAACTGGTGACTCTTATCAACAGAGAATTCCAGTACCGACAGTAAAGTCTGGATGAGAGAAGAAATTTATGCCATAAAAGTGTGGATAGAATCAGACCCCGGATTGTTTTCCGGGGTTTTTATATGCCGCAAAACATGACAGGATTTCCGTGAAGAGGTTCTTTCTTTTTAAAATATCGCGGCAATCGGTACGGCAGGCCGGCCGAATGACCGCAGACTATCATTATTTTAAAGGAGAGAAGTAACATGAGTACACAGACAAACGTAGCAGTAAGAAAAGAATCAAAGACAGATATCCGTATGATTGTGCAGATCGGTATGCTTTCCGCAATTGCGATCGTATTGATGCTCTTTGAGATTCCGCTCCCATTCGCCCCCTCATTTTATGAGATTGATTTCAGCGAAGTGCCGGTCATGGTCGGATGCTTTGTGATGGGACCGCTGGCGGGGGCTGTGATCGAGCTTGTCAAGATCCTGCTGAACCTGGTCATCAACGGAACTGCAACTGCAGGAGTCGGCGAGGCGGCTAACTTTGTGATCGGATGTGCGCTGTGCGTTCCGGCAGGGATCATCTATAAGAGGAACCATACAAGAAAGGGCGCTCTGATCGGAATGATCACGGGAACGATCATCATGACAGTGGCAGGCTGCTTTATCAATGCATTCATCCTGCTTCCGGCTTACGGCGCGGCATTCGGAATGCCGATCGATGCCCTGGTCGGGATGGGAACGGCTGTAAACCCCAACATCACCAGTCTGACAACATTCGTGATATTTGCGGTTGCTCCGTTTAACCTGCTGAAAGGGGCACTGGTATCCTTGATCGTATTTATTATTTATAAGAAGATCCGTCCGATCTTCAAGATGAGATAAAAACTGGAAAAGACCTCTGCCCGATTATGGACGGAGGTCTTTTTTGCGGAGCCGGATATCCATGGAGGCAGGGCTGCCCGGCTCGCTGCTTCGCGGTAATAGTGCTATCCGATCAGGATTTTTTTCTTACGGTACAGATAATAAAGAATAAATAATATGGAGGTGGTCAGCCAGGTCACCGGATAACTGAGGATGATCGCATTCACTGTCGGCCGGATCCGAAGCGCGCCGAACAGCCACAGGATTCGGAAAAGGCAGACCCCGCCCAGCGTGATCAGTGTAGGAATCAGCACATCGCCGATCCCGCGCAGCGCACCGGACAGCACTTCAATACAAATGAAGAACATATAGCAGGGCGTGATCAATGCCATCATTTCACATCCGATCCGGATGACGTCGGCGTCATTTGTAAAGATCCGGAACAGCGGATTGCGCAGCAGCAAAAAGAAGATCACTAAAACACCTGATATCAGAGCATCGATCCCCAGGCAGACCCGGACGCTTTTCTTCACCCGGCCATATTTGCGGGCGCCGAAGTTCTGCCCGACAAATGTGGTGATGGAGATCCCGATCGCGCCGCTGATCATCCAGAACACCGCGTCCAGTTTACCATATACAGACCAGGCGGCGACGGTATCCGTTCCGAAACTGTTCAATGCGGATTGGATGATGACGTTGGAAAGGCTGTACATGATGGACTGGAATCCGGCAGGCATCCCGATGCGCAGCAGCGATCTCAGTACATTTGCATGAAAACGGAGCTTTTTCAGGGATAATTTCAAGAGCCCTCCGGATACCATCAGCTTTCTCGTCACCAGCGCCGCGCTGGCCGCCTGTGAAAAAAATGTGGCGACGGCAGCACCTGCAACCCCCATATCAAGCCAGACGACACACAGGATATCCAGGATGATATTCAGCAGACAGCAGACCATCAGGTAATACAGCGGATGCTTGGAGTCACCGATGGCACGCAGGATACTCGATCCGACGTTAAAAATAAAGACAAACAGGATTCCTGCAAAATAGATCCGCAGATACAAAGCCGAATCCTGGACCAATTCAGCCGGCGTGTTCATCCATCTCAGCAGATGGGGAGCCAGCAGGATGCCGGGAATTGAGATGGCAATGCTTCCTAAAATGGAAAATGCATAGGCCGTGTGCAGGCTTTCCTGCACCGAGCGTTCATCCCGGGCGCCGTAAAACTGTGCAATGATGACGGAAGCACCGGAGGAAAGCCCGGTAAAAAATCCAACTACCAGATTCACGATCTGAGTAGAAGAGCCGCCCACGCTGGCGAGTGCGCTCTTTCCGATAAAATGACCTACTATGATCGTATCGATCGTATTGTATAATTGCTGAAAGAAAGTACCGAATACGATCGGAAAGAAAAAGATCAGAAGCTGTTTCCAGATGATCCCCTCCGTAATCTGATTCGCAAGTTGCGTTTCTCTTTTCATGGGTATACCTCAAACCGCAGGATAAAATGAGGGCAGGAATCTGCTCAAAAAATGCAAAGTTCCTGCCCTATTTAAAATTCAATGCTTTCACACAACAGCATTATTCAATAGGTTCAAAATCCGCAGCTCCATGCTTGCAGAGCGGGCATACGAAATCCTCAGGCAACTCGTCGCCTTCGTAGATGTAACCGCATACAACGCACACAAAGCCTTTCTTGCCTTCGGTCTGCGGCTTTGGCTTCACATTATTCTGATAATAGGTATAAGTCATCGTATCAACATTTGAAATCACGCGTGCCTCTGTAATGGTGCAGATGAACATTCCGTGTGTATCCAGATCCACATACTGTTCGACCTTCAGCGACATGAAGGAGTTGATGTATCTCGGCAGGAATGCAAGTCCATTGTCGGAGTGCAGCGGTTTCAGGTCCGCGAATTTATCCGCGGTTCTTCCGCTCTGGAATCCAAAGGTCTCAAACACCTTGAACGGCGCGTCCGTAGACAGGCAGTTCAGGTTCATGATGCCGGTCTGCTTGATCACATGGTGGGAATAGTTATCCTTATTGATCGTCACAGCAACCCGGTTCGGTGTGTTGGTCACCTGGGAAACCGTATTCACGATCAGGCCGTTATCCTTCTTGCCGTCGTTGGAGGTGACTACGTATAAGCCATATCCGATCTTGAACAGAGCGGTCAGGTCGTTCTTATCCGCAGTCTCGTCCTGCTGTGCCAGATAGTCCTGGCAAAGCTCCTCTGCCAGAGCTTCCAGCTGTGCATTGCTGTCGTCATTCAATGCAGACTTGATCTGTACGGTTGTTTTAGTAAAGGTCAGCTTTTTGCAGCCTTCCAGCATGGACTTCATGGTCTTTGCAGCCAGCGGAGCCCAGGAACCATTCTCGATCAGTCCGACGATCCGGTTCTGGAAATTCCGTTCGGTCAGATGATTGATAAATTCACGCATGAATGGGAAGATTCCTGCGTTGTAAGTTGTAGTAGCGAGCACCAGCTTGCCGTAACGGAACGCGTCCTCTACAGCCTCAGCCATGTCTTCCCGGGCAAGATCAGTAACGACCACCTTCGGACAGCCTTTTGCGGTGAGCTTTGCAGCCAGAGCTTCTACAGCCTTCTTTGTATTTCCATAAATGGAAGTATAGGCGATCATGATGCCTTCGGTCTCCGCGGAATAGGAGGACCAGGTCTGGTACAGTCCCAGATAATAGCCCAGGTTTTCCTTCAGGACGGGGCCGTGCAGCGGACAGATGGTCTGAATATCCAGTCCGGATGCCTTTTTCAGCAGATTCTGCACCTGTGCGCCGTATTTTCCGACGATTCCGATGTAGTAACGGCGTGCTTCGCATGCCCAGTCTTCTTCCACATCCAGGGCGCCGAACTTACCGAATCCGTCTGCTGAGAACAGTACCTTGTCATAGCTGTCGTAGGTCACGATCACCTCCGGCCAGTGTACCATGGGAGCGGCAACAAAAGAAAGCTCATGCTTTCCGAGGGAGAGGGTATCTCCTTCCTTTACAACGATCTGCCTGTCCTCAAAATCGGTACCGAAAAACTGCTTCATCATGACAAAGGCTTTTGCGGAGGAAACGATCTTGGTGTCCTTATATACCTGCATAAAATTGGCAATATTTGCAGAGTGGTCCGGTTCCATATGCTGGATGATCAGGTAATCCGGCTTGCGGGAGCCCAGAGCCGCCCCGACGTTGTCCAGCCATTCGTGGGTGAAACGGGCATCCACGGTGTCCATGACCGCTGTCTTCTCATCCAGGATCACATAAGAATTATAAGCCATGCCGTTTTCCACGACATACTGGCCCTCAAACAGATCCACCTCATGGTCATTGACACCTACATATCTGATATCGTTCGTAATATCCATTTGCAATACACTCCTTTTCTCTTTAAATGCAATTCATTATAACATAAGTTAGCGATTTTTGCAGGAAAATCGAAAAGATTTTATAATATATTTTTTGACCTGTGATGAACGCCCGGAGGCCAGCTTTTCCTTGTGTAATTTTCGGCTGCGTGCTATAGTGAAAGTCAGGAGGAGAAGCAGATGGCAAAAATATTATTGGTAGAGGATGACGATACGATCTCATTCGGGATCCGTGTCTCCTTGGAGAAGAAAGGATATGAGATCACGGCCTGTACCTGTCTTGCAGATGCAAAAAAATTGTTTTCAGATGCATTTGCACTGGTGCTTCTGGACCTGAATCTGCCGGATGGAACGGGATATGAATTGTGTACCTGGGTAAAAGCCAGATGTGATACGCCCATTATCTTTCTGACCGTGCGCGACGAAGTGAGCGACATTACGAGAGGACTGGATATGGGGGCTGATGATTATGTGACAAAGCCCTTCCACATTGCGGTCCTGGAGTCCCGGATCGCGGCAGTGCTCCGGAGGGTGCCGGAAGAGCCGGACGGATCTGCAGCCTGCGGAAATATCCGCCTGAACAAAGAAAAAATGCAGGTTCTTCTGGATGGCCGGGAGATCACGCTTACTGCACTGGAATACCGCATGCTGCTGATCCTGATGGAAAATAAAGGACGCACCCTGCCCCGCAGCCTGATCCTGGAAAAGCTGTGGGACTCGGAAGGAAATTTTGTCAATGACAACACGCTGACCGTGACGGTCAAGCGGCTTCGGGAAAAGCTGGATCATACCCGCTGCATCACAACAGTCCGCGGGATCGGCTACCGGATGGAGGAGGCGGGAGATGGGATATGATGACAGAGAAAGCGATTCCCTTAAGGCGGCGGACCAAAATCCGGAATATTCAGGCGTGACGGCTGACGCAGGGGACGGACAGCATGCGGCTGCCGGCGGAATATGGGGACACAGGACATGGATATGCTGGCTTCTGCCCGGACTGGCAGCCGGTTTTTTCATTGCGCTGGCTGTGACATATCAGGAGTACCATTGCTTTGCGGAATTTACAGGCGCGGTTCTGGACCAGGATGTGAGCGTATGGGAACAGGCAGACCAGGGGGACCGGGACGCGGAGATATCTTCGCAGGAAAAACAGGAGGGAGACGCTCAGAAACGTACAGTGAAAAAAATCCTTGCGGCTGCAGCAAAGAGCCATAGCCGCGGGAACAGGGAATCCGGAGAAGCATTTCTTCATGAATACGGTTATCATACATGGGGGCGGCTGGGGACACATCTTCCCTTTACGGTGGGGATCTGTGTCCTGCTGTCAGAGATTGCTGGCTGGTGTGTATACCGAAAAGAGGAACGGGAGCGGAAAAAGCAGGAGCAGCGTATGGAAGAGCTGACCCGTTATCTCCTGGCGGCAGAACGCGGCGAAGCTGCGGTACTGCTGCGCAGGGAGGATGCCTTCTCCCATCTGGAGGATGCGGTCTACAAAGCGGTCATGGAGCTGAAAGGCACAAAGGAAGAGGCAGTACGCAGCCATGAGGTCCTTTCTCAGAGGATTGCGGATGTAGCCCATCAGCTCAAGACTCCCATCACTTCCATGTCTCTGATGACAGAGCTTCTGGGGGAGCAGGAGACGGAGGAGGGGAAAGAATGCCTGCGGCGTCTGACTCTGCAGATCCACCGTCTGCAGAATCTGGTTCATGCCCTGCTGTCCCTGGCAAAGCTGGAATCCCATACGATCCGGTACGAAAGGGAAAACCTGGATCTGGAGGATCTGATAGAGAGTGCGGCAGAGCCTCTTCGGGAACTGCTGGAGAATCGGCAGATCCGGTTGATATATTCCGGAGATCCGGTGTCAGTCAGGGCGGACAGGCAGTGGACGGAGGAAGCCATACTCAATGTGATCAAAAACTGTGCGGAGCATACGCCGGAGGGCGGGCAGATTCAGATCAGGTGGGAGAAAAATCCCCTTTACACGGAAATCCGTTTCACAGACAGCGGAAAGGGATTCAGCAAAAAAGACCTGCCCCATCTTTTTGAACGCTTCTACCGGGGAGAAAACGCTCAAAAGGACAGTGCAGGAATCGGGCTTGCCCTGGCAAAGCTGGTGGCGGAACAGCAGGAGGGACATATCTATGCGGAAAATACAAGGGATGGACATGCCTGCTTTATCCTGCGCTTCTACCGGTAATGATGACAGGAAACAGAAGGAATCCGGACGCTGCGGTAAAAAACGCAGACGCCCGGATTCCTTCTGTTTTCTATGCCCGTTATGGCCATGCGGCCGTTTCATAAGGTATCATTTTTGATGGCAGTGATGATATTTTCTTTCTGAATTCTCCGTCCGCCGACCAGATATGCCCCAAGGACCGCCAGAAGGATCAGCGCCGTATACCCCAGGATGATGCCCAGCGGCGCGAAAGGCAGGTATTCCGGCAGAGTCACTTCGCTGAGCCGCAGGAATACGGCCACGAATACGATCTGGAAGGGGAGGCTTAACAGCAGCGGCTTGAGTCCCAGTGTGACCCCTTCCAGGAAGAGCATACTCTTAAGCTGCCGGCTGGACAGCCCGACGGATTTCAGCATGGCGAACTCCCGGCTGCGCTGCCTCAGATTTCCGGAAATGGCCGCCCACACGTTGGACAGGCCGATCACCGCCAGAAACGCCGTCAGGAAGGCAATGATCAGATTCCAGGATTCCTTCATATCCGCAGTCATTTTTTTGTATTCGATCAGATCTGTAAACACATAATCTCCGCTTCCATAATAATAGGAAACAATCTCTTTCATCTGCCGGGAGACCTTCTCAATCCGGGAATCCGACAGGCCGCCCTCACTGCTGACCAGAAATCTTCCATTGAGATTCTGCGCGCTGTTATGCCGCCTCTCACTGCAGTGCGTGCTGAGCTCCAGGACATGCCGCATGGGCATAACGGCAGTCAGCGTAAAATGAGATTTGTCATAAAGGCCTGCACAGGGAAGGGTATCCACCAGCTCCCCGGCCCGCAGGGAAAATGTATAATCCCCGGTATCTTCGTCGTAGGCATGCTCTGTAAATTCCAGCGTCTGCCCCTGCTTTAGATCCAAAAGTCCGCAGTCCACCGGATGCCTCCGTGTGCTTGCGTCCGGATCCCGGGCGAAATTGTAGATCAGCGCCTGGCCCGGATCTTCAAAATAGGGCTCCGGGTCAATGCCAAGCCTCTCGCAGTATTCCCGAAAGCAGTGTTCTTCCAGACCGATCAGTTCGGTCCGCATCCGGTAGCGTCCGTCCCGCTCAATGAGGGAATATTTATTTCGGCTGACCACTCCGTCAAAGCCGCCGAAACGCTCCTGGATATCCGGGGAGTCATCCTCGGCCGAAACCCAGACCGCGCAGGTCAGAGTGTTATAGACAGCGGCCTGACCGAGATCCGGGACCTGCACCAGCGCTTCCAGAAATTCCGGATCCGGTTCCCGGCCGTCGCTGACGGACAGCTGGATGTGCTCCTCCTGCATGGACTGGTCCCGCAGCATGGCACTGGAAGCGTCATTGATGGAAAAACCATACAGGAAGGTGGTCAGCAAAAGGAAGGACAGGCAGAGGGAAATGACAGCAGTCCGGTAGGAGCGTTTTCTCTGGGCCAGAGAATTTGCCGACAGTTCCCCGATGATCCCTCCAAACGGCGATGCGGATGGGATACGCAAAGGCTTGGGACCCGTTGCTTTCGGACGGTTAAAAAACCTCCGGGAGCGGGATATGTTCATAGCTTCCCCTTTATGCTTCCGTCCCTTTTTCTTCCTGGAGCTTCGAATCCCGTCCTCCTGCTTTATGATCTCGATGGGCAGCGCCCTGGCAAGCTTCTTTGCCGGAATCCGTGCCGACAGGCAGGCTGTGAGCAGGGAGAGCAGGAGGGCAGGAAGGACGGCGGGCAGTCCGAATACCGGTATGATATCCGGCGCGGCCCGTCCGATGTCATTGTGGGCATTGATATTCGCAAACAGCTGGATATTGACAAACCACCCTGCGGCCAGGCCGAAGGGCAGGACCGGGATCACCAGGATCAGAGCCTCCGAGACGGCGGCCGCCAGAATTTGCTTAGGCGACGCGCCGACACAGGCCAGGGTGCCGAACTGGGCCGTTTTTTCATTCAGCGACAGGGCAAAAGCATTGTGGATGATCAGGACAAATACGCCCACGATCAGCAGCGCAAATACCAGAAACATCAGCGGAACCGCCAGCATTTCCGGGGAAAAGGCCTGGTCTGGCGGCAGGATCATATAGCCGGCCAGCAGCTTACTATTGTACCGCAGAAGATAATTTCCGTATTCATCCTTTTTATATCCCACGGATTCGGCCAGCGCGGGAAGCTCCCGGTAAGTGCTCCGCATCGGATCAAACCGCAGATAGACGGTGATGGAATCCTCCGGAGCGATGGATTCCCGGCTCATATAGCTCATGCCGGTATAAGCCGGAACCGCGGAGGAGGTGGTGACATCCATGATCCCCACCAGCGTATAGGTTTTGGTGCCGGTCTGACGAAAGGCTTCCCCTTCCCGCCAGATATCCGTTTCCATACAGACCTCCCCGTTATAAATGCGCTCCCCCACAGGAAGCGTCAGCGTGTCCCCGACCCTGACATCGGGATGATCTTCAAAATATTGTTTGGACAGAACCAGCTCCGAATCCTTTTCTGGCAGCCGGCCTTCCAGGATGGTGTGCTTCTCCGGCATGGAATCCCAGTATTCCCTTGTGGCAGGCCGCTGGATGATATACCTGCGCCGTCCGCTGTCGCTGATCTTTGCCACCTCCCAGGAGCCCTTGATCATAACGGCGGAAACCGAAGCGTAGTTTTCAATTTTTTCCAGATCCTTTCCAGAGCTGTTGTCAAACAGCTCTCCGTGCCAGTTCCCTTCATACCATTGATTCAGAAAGACATTGTCCGCCCACATCGTATAGACCATGCCGCAGAAGCAGGACATCAGGGTGGTCATCAAAAACAGAGCAACCAGGATGGCGGCGCTGGTGTATTTATTTCTGCGGAGACTTCCGAATACATATTCACGTATCACCTGCATCAGGACATCACCTCATCTCTGACAATTTTCCCGTCCTCCAGGGTCAGGATCCGTTCCGCCATAAGCGCCGTCTTTTCGTCATGAGTGATCAGGAGCACGGTCTGGCCGTATCTCTGGTTGGACAGCTTCAAAAGCTCGATGGTCTCCTCGGAATTGCGGCGGTCCAGATTGCCCGTGGGCTCGTCGGCCAGCAGGATGGCAGGCTGGTAAATGAGGCTGCGGGCAATGGCCACCCTCTGCTGCTGACCGCCGGAGAGCTCCCTTGGAAGATGGGACAGGCGGTCCGAGAGCCCTAAGGTGTTTACAATCTGTTCAAAACGGGCCTCGTCCGGCTTCCGGCCGTCCAGGAGTATGGGAAGAAGGATATTTTTCCGGACATTCAGGGTGGGGATCAGGTTGTAGAACTGGTACACCAGACCCACCTTGCGCCGGCGGAAGACCGCCAGCTCTTCCATATTCAGCGTGGAGATATCGGTATCCTCGATATAAATATTTCCGCTGGTGGGACGGTCCACCCCGCCCAGCAGGTGCAGCAGCGTGGATTTCCCGGAGCCGGACGCGCCGATAATGGCGGTAAAGCTCCCCTTTTCCAGCGCCAGGTCTACATTGTCCAATGCGATGACCTGATTCGAACCGGTTTTGTATGTCTTTGTTAAATGGCTGCAGCGCAGTATTTCCATAAAAAGTAACTCTCCTTTCTGTAAGAGGATGTGACCTCTGACTACGGTTATAGTAACAAATGAAAGTGACAGGAAGGTGACAAAATAAAATTATTTATTCAACCTATTACATTTCACTGTTCACCCGTTTTTCAGAAAGGTGAAAATTGGGTAAAAGTTCACTCTAAGGATTGACAAAATCCATTTTGTAGCTTATAAAGAAACCGGTGAATATCATACGGAATATCTGATGAACCTTCCAGAAACACAGGAAGATATAACGCTTGCGCTGTTCGTACATGGATATGCCAGTCTTATAGCCAACAATTCATTTGAATATGATGAAAAGCTCATAGCAAAACATTTGGAACGAGTATACACAGGTGCGATATTAGCGATACAGGAGGAAATGAAATGAAAAAATTATATGAAAAAAACGAGCAGGCTTTTGCGATTGTATGGATAGTGGTTTATTGTGTTCTGCAATCGTTCGCAAATCCAGTCAATAAAAAAATAGGGATTGAATACTCTGCAAGTGCCGTTTTTTGCATCTTGCAGACCATGATCCTTTTTACCTTTATCCGAAAAAATCATTTACAGAAACGGTATGGTCTTTGTAAATCATCGGTTCCTGCCTGCCGGTTCCTTTATTATGTGCCGCTTTTTATCTTAGCAACAGGAAACCTTTGGAACGGTGCTGCTGTCAATTATTCACTGGCGGAAACGGTTTGCCGTATTGTGTGCATGCTTTGCGTTGGTTTTTTAGAGGAAGTGATTTTCAGAGGTTTCCTGTTTGTATCAATCGCAAAAGATAATGTAAAATCTGCAATTATTATCTCAAGTGTGACCTTTGGTGTCGGGCATTTGATAAATTTATTTAATGGCAGCGGTATGGACCTGGTAAACAATTTGTGCCAGATCTGCTTTGCGATTGCGGTAGGCTTCCTGCTTGTAACGATTTTTTATCGTGGCGGAAGCCTGTTCCCCTGCATGATTGTCCATTCTGCTATCAATACGTTTAGTACTTTTGCAAATGAAGCAGGTATTACCGTGGAAAAGCACCTTATTCATCTATTGATCCTGATATTTATAACGGTTGCCTATAACTTAATCCTTATAAGAACGCTTCCGAAAAATCAATGGGGAATTATAAAAAAATAGTTTTTGTGGGAAAGGAATCTGTATTATGAAAATAGAGTATAAGATCCGGGACAATTTTGCGGAGATCATCCGCTGCCGGGGGACGGTCTCAAAGATCATACTGCCGGAGCAGATCGCCGGATATCCCGTAAAAAAGATCGCTGCCTATGCATTTTCCGCAAAAAAGGGGGAGGAGGACCCGGACGTATTTGTCTATGAGAGTCCGGAGGATGTTCTGTTTGAAGAAAATGAAAACCTTTTAGCGGGGGATGCGGTTGAGGAGGTGGTTTTTCCTGACACGGCAGAAGAGATTGGAAACTACATTTTTTACAACTGCAAAATGCTCAAAAAGCTGGAATTTACGGATTCTCTGGTACGTCTTGGGAGCGGCGCGTTTACCGGATGCGGGAATCTTGACACCTTGAAGGTTCATTTGAAGCAAGGAAGGAAATCCTGCGTGAAGGAGATCCTGGGCGATTTGTGGCAGCGGATGGATGTGCTTTTTTTTCACGAAGACGACAATACGCAGGAAGAAGTGCAGGCGATAAGGCTGGTTTTTCCCGAGCATTATGAGGAGGCTGTGGAAAATACGCCTGCCCGGATCTTATTTACCCAGCATCATGGGACCGGAAACAACTATCGCCAGTGTTTTTACAGCCGGGAGATGGATTTCCGGAAATATGACAGCTTATTTCCGCTGGCAGCAGCCCAGGAGAAGCCAGAGGTGCTGGCGGACATGGTGTTCTCACGTTTGACAGGTCCATGCGGGCTGACGGCGGAGCATCGGGCGATATACGAAGCCTATGTGCAGGATCATCCCAGGGATGCGGCGCGATATCTGGTAAGCCGGGAAAATCCGAAATATTTTCAATGCATGTCCGAGCGGGGGCTTTGGAGCCGGGAAGGGCTGGAGGAAGCGATCCGGGAGGCCGCGGAAAAAGGAAGAGCGGAAGTGCTCAGCCTCCTGATGAATGAGAAGCATCAGCGTTTTCCGGAAAAAAGGAAAAAGCGGTTTGAACTGTAGACGGTCCAGGCTGGAAGGGACTATCCCTCCAGCCGTTCCTTGATCGTCCGATATTCTTCCGGAATCTCCTCCATTGTGAGTGTATCGTGTACGGAGCAGGTGCCGGCATCCCGGGCGGTCTCATAATACCATTTTTTATAATTCAGTGTATCCAGTGTCTCCTGAACCTGCTCCATCTGCAGGAGCACCGCGTCTCTCTGGCGTTCGATCAGCTCCAGCCGCTGTTCAATGGTCGAATCTCCTTCCATACACCAGCCGATGAAGGTCCGGATATCCTTGATTGACATGCCTGTTTTTTTCAGGCATTCGATGATGGACAGCCATTCAAAATCATTTTCACTGAACATGCGGATGCCGCTCTTGGAACGCTCCACAAAGGGGAGAAGCCCCTCCTTGTCATAATAGCGCAGCTTGGAAGGCGCTGCATGCAGCTTTTTCGCCATTTCTCCGATCGTATAATACATAGACAAAACCTCTTTAAAGTTAATACAAGTTTTTAAAGGTACTTTAACTTTTGCTATTATAGCAGGAAATGAAAGACGGAGTCAATCATTTTGGCGTATTTGCTATTTTTTGAAGAATCGAATATAATAGGAATTGCGCTGAAGCGCAAGCAGGTCATCAATTTTCAGAAGAAAATTGGTGACAAATTATAATAGGAATTGCGCTGAAGCGCAAGCAGGTTATCACTACTGAGAGGATAAAGGAGCTGAGACAGATGGATATAAAAAGGGCAAAGCAGGAGATCAAGGATTCCATAGAGGCGTATCTGGCTAAGGATGAATTCGGCGCATATCGGATCCCGGCCATCCGTCAGAGGCCGATCCTTCTGATGGGACCGCCAGGAATCGGTAAAACGCAGATCATGGACCAGATCGCGAAGGAATGCCGCATCGGCCTGGTGGCATATACGATCACCCACCATACCAGACAGAGCGCGGTGGGGCTTCCGTTTATCCGGGAAAAAAATTACGGAGGAAAGACATGTTCCATTACAGAATATACGATGAGCGAGATCATAGCCTCCGTGTATGACAAGATCGAGCAGACCGGCATCCGGGAGGGGATTTTGTTTATTGACGAGATCAACTGTGTGTCGGAAACGCTGGCACCCACCATGCTGCAGTTCCTCCAGGGAAAAACCTTCGGCAATCAGCAGGTGCCGGAGGGCTGGATCATCGTTGCTGCGGGAAATCCTCCGGAATACAACAGGTCCGTGCGGGACTTTGACGTAGTGACGCTGGACAGGCTGAAAAAGATTGATGTGGAGGAGAACTTCGGCGTGTGGAAGGAATACGCATACAAGCAGGGGATCCACCCGGCGGTCATTTCTTACCTGGAGCTGCGGAAGCAGAATTTTTATAAGATGGAGACGACGGTAGATGGAAAATGCTTCGCCACGGCCAGAGGGTGGGAGGATCTGTCCCAGTTCATCCAGGTCTATGAAAGCCTGGGAAAAAAGGTGGACCGGGAGGTCGTATCCCAGTATATCCAGCATCCGAAGATTGCCAGAGACTTTGCAAATTATCTGGAGCTTTACCATAAATATAAAGCAGATTACGGGGTGGAGGAGATCCTGCATGGAAAGTGGAATACGGCGGTCCTGCAGAAGGTGAAGGCAGCAGCGTTTGACGAGCATTTGAAGATCGTCAGCCTGTTCAACGGGAAACTGAGCGAGTTCTTTACGGAATGCTTCCTGTCCGATGCCTACGTAACCAGGCTGTATGAATATCTGCTCCATTACCGGGAGGGGCAGGAGAAAAGAGCCGGAGACAGGCAGGCGGCGGAAGAGATTGACAAAAGCCGGATTGCGGAAACAGAAAGAATCGCAGGGGAGCAGGCAGCGGAAGGAAACGTGAATGGGCAGCGTACCGAAGTGAGCGAAAATATCCGGATTCCGGTATCAATCGGAGACGAGCTTCATCGTGCGGAGAGGGACCTGGAAGAGCTGGAACAAAAGGAACTGCTGACCCGACAGGAGGAGATCATCCTGAAAAGGGTGATTGCCGCATTGGAACGATTTACAATAAGCGTCAAGGGGACACTGGCTGCGGAAAATACAGAATTTGAAGCTGTCAAGGCATTGTTCCAAAAAGAAGTGGATGCCCGGGAGGAATCGATTACACGGACTTCGGAAACGCTGACTCATGTATTTGACTTTATGGAGGATGCGTTCGGGGAGAGCCAGGAAATGGTGGCTCTGATCACGGAGCTGAATGCCAATTATTACAGTGTATGGTTTATCAACGAATACGGATGCGACCAGTATTACCGCTATAACAAGGGGCTTCTCTTCCAGGAACGCCATCAGTCGATCGTGCGGGAGATGGATGATGTGGAAGAACTGCTCAATACAGGATTGAAATAAAGAAATTTTGTGAAATCAGAGAAAAGTATTGAAGAAATGCATAGGTTTGCTATAATTTAAGTATTAAAAACAGAAGGAAGGAAAACACATGAAAAGTCCAAATGTAAATATTTATAAAGTTCAAATGGCTTATTTTTTTAAAGAAAAGAGTGAAATTCGAGCATTTGGACTTATTAGTAGTTTATACAATCAATTAAAAGATGTTTTTAAAACAGAGCCACAGTCAATACCTATTCCCGATGACGCACCGGGAGATGTGCCGCGTTGCGTATGGAATGATGTTAATACGTCGTTGACTTTTAGTAAAATCAGATTAGATTTTACCTTCAATATTCCATCCAAATTTAATTGGCAAGAATTATTTGTTACATTTAATGAAAAGATTATGTTTGCGATTGATGAATGTGACATTGTGATTGATAGAGTGGGATTAGCTGCAGAAATTATGTCTTCTGACAACCTTCATGATTTATTAAAAGAGCATATTTCTATAGAGAAATTTAATAATGCGAAAGAAGTTAATATATCATGGGTTGAAAATTCTGAGTTGTATAATATATGGACATATTTTTTAATTAATGAATCAAAGGACGAGAATAAGATAGTCTTTGATATAAATAGTTTACCTGAATGTAAATTGAGTGAGCAAGGGATATCAGGAAGAGAATCAATGAATAAGTGTGCAGAAAAATTGAAAGGGAAGATGTTGAATGTATTTTAAATCTAATAATACGGTATTGAATCAATCAATGTTATGGAATATTGATGCATACAAAATAAAAAGTGTAGTTACATACGTTATGAATGGTCTGTTGGAAAAAATAGAAAATCCTTTTTGGATGGAAAAAAGAATAGAAAATAATGTTTTTGGATATAATAGTAAAAAATATGAACAATTGGAAAAGTTATATTCAATGGCATATACTAGTCTAAATTCATTGGAAAAAAATTATATAGTAGCGAGTGCTGCATTGGACGAAATAGCAGAGTTAGATGATAATTGGAATAATAATGGTGCATGTTCTTTTTCTGCGAAGTTAATTGAAAAATGTAGAGGAATTCTGATGCAGTTAGTAGCTGAACCATTTATATGTCCTACAGCTTGCGGTTCTATTCAGTTTGAGTATGAAAAAGAAAATGGAGAGTATCTTGAATTCGAAGTATATGAAGATAGAATCGAAGTTTTTTTAGATACGCTGTCCAATGGAGAACAAGAGTTTTGCTTAAAGGGGATTTCAGCAACTGATAAAATGAAACAAATGGTGGTAGATTTTTATGGTTGAAAGGGATTGGAAACAAATATATCGTAGAGTAAAAAGTAAACCTATTTTTATGAAAGATGGCAGACCATCATCAGCTTTATTTAAGGATAGCAAAGGGGTATCTGTTGATAGAGATGCTGGAAGAACAATTGACGATATCATATCTGATGAAGAGCGTTTACATTCATTGTATAATGCTGAATTAACAGATGAGGAGATAAAAGAAAAGGGAGAAGAATTAAAAGCGATAATTGGTTTGACAGATGAACAGTGTGATTCAGTTGGAGTTTGTGTAATTCCGGATCCAATATATGGAGAAAATGAATATCATGCGTTGCTCCAAAAGTCAGAAACAGAGATTCAATTATCAAAAAGTCAGGCTAAATCGTTAGCGAAGGTAGCAAGTGTGATAAAAAGCTATGCCTGAACTTATTTGTGAAAGAGTGGAAAAATTAGATTCTCTACTCTATTTTTACATACTGCTGGTTGCGCTGATTGATGAAATCAGGCCGTCCGTGGCTTTCCTCTTATCCTCAAAACTGATACCGTACAGGTGGAAATAATTCCTAAGTACACATAGAAAGAAGCTCCGTCAGGAGCTTCTTCCGTATAGTTATCTAAAAAGGAATGAGAGTAAAAGTGCGGAATCCGGGGTTACCGCCCCGGATGTCCAAAACTTTATGAGGGGGGAGATAGTTGTTTTTCAACTATCTGTCATTTAGTATAATAGAAAAATGTGTCCAAAGTGTTTTCATTTCATTAAAGAACTCGAAAAATTATAAACAAATCAAAAAGGAAATCAAAAGACTTCATAGAGTCTCGTCTTTTCACTCTGCGGAATCTGCATATACGATCCGGCCATTGCACAGGGTATATTTCACCTTTCCATATAATTTCCTGCCTGTAAACGGAGAATTGGAGGACATGGAATGATAGCTGTCCGGAATCCATGGCTCCTCCGGATCAAAAATTACTAGGTCCGCCGGGCTGTCCTGCTTTATGTTTCCATAAGGCAGGTGGTAGAGCCGGGCCGGATTTATGGTCATTTTTCCTAATAGCTGCATCAGTGTGAGATGGCCGGGTCGGACAAGCGACGTGATCCCAAGAGCAAGGGCTGTCTCCAGTCCGATGATGCCGCTGGGGGCATCCGGGAACGGCTTCGCTTTTTCCGCGGCGCTGTGGGGGGCATGATCCGTTGCAATGATGTCGATGGTGCCGTCGGACAGTCCCCGGATGATGGCCTGCCGGTCTTTTTCTGTGCGCAGAGGAGGGTTCATTTTTGCCAGAGTGCCATGGGTAAGTACAGCATCCTCCGTCAGGGTAAAATGATGCGGAGTCGCCTCAGCATGGAGCTTCGCGCCCATCGCCCGGAAGGACCGTACCAGCTCTACGGAATATCCGGAGCTGATATGCTGAATGACCACATGGGCACCGGAGCGCAGCGCCAGCATACAATCCCTTGCCACAAGAGACTCCTCGGCAATGGACGGGGAACCATAGAGCCCCATCTGCCGGGAAATCTCCCCGTGATTGATCCCGTTATTCCGGATAAAGGCAGGATCCTCTTCATGAAGGCTGATGGGAACGCCAAGCTCTCCGGCCGCCTTCATGGCCTCATAGCAGAACGAGGCATTGGTGATGGGAATCCCGTCATCCGTAAAACCGCAGGCACCCGCTTCTTTTAGTGCCGGCATGTCTGTCATGACCTGGCCTTTCAGCCCCTGAGATACGGTTCCGGCCTGGAAGATCCGGATATCTTCCTGCTTTGCCCGTTCCAGGATATCCCGCAGTACGGGAACCGAATCCACCGCAGGGGACGTATTTGCCATGCAGATCACGGACGTGAATCCGCCCCTTGCCGCCGCAAGCGCGCCGGTGTGAAACGTCTCCTTGTGGGTAAAGCCGGGATCCCGGAAATGTGTATGGGTGTCGATCAGCCCCGGGGCAATGACGAAGCCTTCCGCGTCCAGGCATTCCTCCCCGGGGGAGGCAGTCAGGTCCGGGCCGATCCTGGCAATGATGCCGTCTCGGATGCGGAGATCAGCTTTGTACGATGCGTTGGTATTTGGATCCATGATCAAGCCGTTTTTTAGTATCATAGTGTGGTTCCTTTCCGATTTTATAGAATGTTTCCAACTGTACAGGTGGAAATGTTTTGGGTTAGAAGTTGCAGCAAAAAATGATATAGACAAGTCAAGATGTGCCACATATTTTATTACAACTCTTTACGGTTTATGCAACCGTGCAATAAGACACGGTATTATGTAACCTATTTTTACATAACTTATGGAATTTGGCAATACAATTTACCGGCGGTTAGAATAAAAATCAAATTGTATTATTAAAAATCTAAATTTTCCAATACAAAGTCGGAATCTTCAAAAGGCACAATCAGTTCTTGACATTCACCTCTGAATGTGGTATTTTTATAACATAAAGAGTGAAATAAACCACATATAGAAGGAGGAATATGAATGAAAAAGATCAATTATCTGGGATTTTTATCCCTGCTCTCCCTGATCTCCATATTGGGATGGAAGAGCGGCAACACAGGATTGTATGGATTTTTTGGATTTATCTATTTTATCCGCTATTTTTGGGTGAGTCCGGATGAACTGTTTCTTTCGAATGTGCAGAAATCCGCAACCACTGCATTTATGCTGAGCATGGTCTCCCTTGTTCCGTTTATGTTTTCCTGCTCCGTATTCTACAATATCTCTGCCGCAATCCCTATGGCCTTTGCGCTGAGCTTTGTGGTATCGACCGTTGCATTTACATTCGTGCTGATGGGACTGGAGTTGAGAGAGCGAAGGGGAGCGGAGGAATGATCAAAAACAGGATAAAGGAATACCGGGCCAGATATGATATGAAGCAGGAAGACCTGGCAAAGCTGGTCGGTGTGCGGAGGGAAACGATCGGGAATCTGGAAAAAGGAAAATACAATCCTTCGCTGGTTCTGGCATGGAATATCGCAAAGGTATTTCATGTGACGATCGAGGAAGTTTTTACGGTAGAATCATAAAAATATAAAAAGACAAAGAAATCCGCTAACCTCACGGTTAGCGGATCTCTTGTTATAGTTATCTAAAAAGGAATGAGAGTAAAGTGTGACATCCAGGAATCTCTCCCCGGATGTCTTAACTTTATGAGGGGGGAGATAGTTGTTTTATCAACTATCTGATATTTAGTATAAAAGAAAAATGTGTCCAAAGTGTTTTCAATTTATAAAAGAAGTAGAAAAATTATAAAGAAAAAGTTTAGAATGTAGAAAACTGTCATAATTTGCGGCAAAAGTATGATAAGATAGACGTATTCAGAATAGGAAGTCACAGTTTTGATTAAAGTAAATGGATAGATAAAAACGGCGGATTGGCAGGAAGCGGGGAAGCATAGTATGGAAAACAGAGAAGCGTCCGGGCGTCTGGAACTGCTCGGAGAAAAAATATGGAATGCATCCAGGGATGAATTGTATCTTGGAATGCGTTTTCTGGATGTTGCACTGAACAGCTTTGTGTATCAGATGGATACCAAAGTCAGCCCATTCGGAACCGACGGGGCCGTGCTGTACTTTCATCCTCAGCAGCTTGGCGGATTGTACCGGCAGAATCGGATCCTGGTGAACCGGGGGTATCTGCATATGGTGTATCACTGTATTTTCCGGCACATATGGAAGGAATATCCGGCAGGATCAAAGGAGGATATTCCAGAAGGAAAGCGCCAGGAGACAGATCCCGGCGCCAGGCTGTGGAATCTGAGCTGCGACATTGCCGCGGAACATCTGATCGATGGAAGCTATCACCGTTCGGTCCGATATTCCAGAAGCCTTCTTAGAAGGGAAACTTATCGGAAACTGGAACAGGAAGGGAAAACACTGCATGCCGAACGGATTTTTAAGCTGCTGCCGGACTGGAATCTGGATGAAAAAGGGCTGGCAAAGCTGGAACAGGAATTTTACGTGGACGACCATCAATACTGGCCTGATCATCAGCCGGACAGGAAGCCTGACCCGGATTCCTGTTTGCAGAAGAAGTGGCAGGACATTGACGAGCAGATAGAAACGGATCTGGAAACCTTTTCCAAAGAGGCTTCCGAGCAGAATGGTGACCTGCTGGGCCAGATGAAGATTGAGAACAGGGAGAGACACGATTACCGCTCCTTCCTGAAAAAGTTTTCCGTGCTGAGGGAAGAGATCGAGGTGGATATAGATTCCTTTGACTATACATTTTACAGCTATGGGCTGTCCCTGTACGGAAATATGCCGCTGATCGAGCCGCAGGAGACAAAGGAAGTCAAAAAAGTGGAAGAATTTGCAGTGGTGGTGGACACCTCCATGTCATGCTCCGGGGAGCTGGTGCGCAGATTCCTGGAAGAAACCTATGATGTATTGAGCCAAAACGAAAGCTTTTTCCGCAAGATCAATGTGCATATCATTCAGTGTGATGAGGATGTGAGGTCTGATGTGAAGATCAGCAGCGAGAAGGAGCTGAAAGCGTATATGGACAATCTGACCTTGTACGGGGAGGGAGGGACAGACTTCCGCCCGGCGTTTGAATATGTGGATGAGAAGATCCGGCAGGGGGAGTTTACGGAGCTTCGGGGGCTGATCTATTTCACAGACGGATACGGGATCTATCCCGGGAAGGCACCGGGGTATCAGACGGCATTCGTATTCATGCAGGAGGATTACAGGGATGCGGATGTGCCGGGATGGGCGATGAAGCTGGTGATATAGAGTTTGACCGGTGTGTAAAGATTTGTTTGCAGTTGACTTTCCGGACGGCAAATGCAATCAAATTGCTTCAAAATGAATATATTTTGCAAATTTTTGTTGCTTTATTTTGGATATATGTGTAAAATTGGTTGTAAAAATGATACGAACACTTACATATCGGGATCAAGGGCATAAATATAAGGTTTCGTAAGTGCAATATCCTATGAAAGAAGGAAAACATATGCATCGTGAAGAAATAGAGCAGTTTGCTTTTTTATATTTATGCGGACCCAGGGACCGTAGACTGCTGTCAGGAAGGGAGAAAATGACATTTTCTGATTTTGAAAGGCTGGTTTACATGACCGGCTTTTTAGGGCTGGTTCACTTTAATCTGAAAATGTGGAATCAATATTCGGTACAGTTCCGGAAGCAGCTGGAACGCCTCGAGCGATCCCGTGAAATGAGAACTGCGCCGCTGCATTCGTCAGAGTATGAGGAAGAAATATGCCGTCAGGAGCAGTGGGTTGCAGAATTCTGCAGCAATGCTCCGGACCGAAGCGCCCGGGAGTACCTGAGAAAAGTAGTGGACAGGGTGTGACACGTAATTGCCGTATACCTGAAATCGTGGTATGATTCTGTTATAGAAAATAATCGTATCTGTGAGTTTTTACTAGGCAGATACAAATAACCACTGATGGAGGTAGAAGGATGAAGGTATTATTGATCAACGGAAGCCCGCATGCAAAGGGAAGTACCTATACTGCTCTGCATGAGATGGAGCAGGTTTTTGCCGGGGAAGGCATGGAGACGGAGATTCTGCACATCGGCAATCAGGACATCAGAGGCTGTGTTGCCTGCGGATTCTGCGGAGGGCACGGCAGATGCGCCTTTAACGATGTAGTAAATGAAGCCGCGCAAAAGTTTGAAGCCTGCGACGGACTGGTAGTCGGAAGCCCGGTCTACTATGCGTCTGCCAATGCCACATTGGTTGCGTTTCTGGACCGTCTGTTTTACAGCACGCACTTTGACAAAACGATGAAGGTGGGAGCGGCCGTGGCATCTGCCAGGAGAGGCGGGCTGTCCGCGACCTTTGATGAATTGAATAAGTATTTTACGATCTGCGGAATGCCGGTGGCATCCGGCCAGTATTGGAACAGCATTCATGGAAATAACGCGGACGAGGCCGCGCAGGACGCGGAGGGTCTGCAGATCATGCGGACGCTGGCAGTGAATATGGCATTTCTGATGAAGAGCATCGCCCTTGGAAAAGAACGGTACGGCCTGCCGGAGAAGGAACCGGTCTGCAGGACTAATTTTATCCGATAAAAAATGATATCTGCCGTCTTTTGCAGATGAAGGACAGGCAATCAGTCGGCAGAACAGGCTGATTATACGAGGAGGAACGATCATGAAACTGACTTTGAACGGTATAAAAGACAGACAGGATTGGGAACAGGCCGGAATCGGGCTGCCGTCCTATGACGCCGGGGCACTTGCGGACAGAACCAGAACAGCCCCGGTATGGGTACATTTCGGTGTGGGAAATATTTTCCGGATCTTCATCGGCGGGATCGCGGACCAGCTGATCTCGGAAGGATTGATGGATCGGGGGATCATCGGTGCGGAGACCTTTGATTATGATGTGGTGGAGCAGATATACAGGCCCTTTGATAACCTGATCCTGTCCATTACGCTTCACGGAGACGGCACAACGGACCGAAAGGTGCTGGGATCTGTGACAGAAGCGGTGAAAGCACAGTATTCCGATGCAGAACAGTGGAATCGGTTAAAAGAAATTTTCCGCGCTCCGGGACTGCAGATGATCTCATTTACGATCACGGAAAAGGGATATGCGCTGACCAGAGCGGACGGAACCTATTTTGACTTTATAAAAGCAGACATTGAAAACGGGCCGGAGAAAGCATCAAGCGCCATGGCTGTTGTAACGGCCATGCTGCTGGAGCGTTACCGCGGCGGCAAGTTCCCGCTTGCCCTGGTATCCATGGACAACTGCTCCCAGAACGGACAGAAATTCCGAAATTCCGTATTGGAAATCGCAGAAGAATGGAAGAAACTCGGTTTTGTGGAGGAAGGATTTCTTCAATATATTCAGGATGAAAACCAGGTTTCTTTCCCGTGGACAATGATCGACAAGATCACGCCCCGGCCCAGCGAGAAGATCGCGAAGGAGCTGGAAGAGGCCGGAGTGGAAGCTATGCAGCCGGTGATCACATCCGGAAAAACCTATATCGCGCCCTTTGTCAATGCGGAGGGACCCCAGTATCTGGTGGTGGAGGACAGCTTTCCAAACGGCCGTCCGGCATTGGAGAAGGCAGGGGTATATATGACAGACCGGGATACGGTCAACAAGTCCGAGAAAATGAAGGTGACGGCCTGCCTCAATCCCATCCATACCGCATTGGGGCCTTATGGATGCGTGCTGGGCTATGAACTGTTTTCCGATGAAATGAAAGATCCCGACATGCTGGAGCTGGCGCGGCGGGTCGGGTACGTGGAAGGCATGGAGGTGGTTCCGGATCCGGGCATCCTCTCCCCGAAGGCATTTCTGGACGAAGTGATCAACGAACGGTTTCCCAATCCTTACCTGGGCGATACCACCCAGAGACTTTCGGTGGATGTGTCTCAGGGAATCGGGATCCGCTTCGGAGAGACGATCAAATCCTATATGGCGAAGTATGGGGACGCAGCACGCCTGAACGGTATTCCTGTTGCGATTGCCGGGTGGTTCCGTTATCTTCTTGCCATTGACGAAGAAGGCAGGCCATTTGAGCTGGCGCCGGATCCCATGGTGCCGGAATTGCAGGAGCAGATGGCGGGGATCGTATTCGGAGAGCCTGACAGTCTGACGGACCAGCTGCGGGCAATCCTGTCCAATGAAAATATCTTTGCCGTGGATCTGTATAAGGCCGGAATCGGGGAGAAGATCGAGGAAATCTTCCGGGAAGAGATCGCCGGACCGGGAGCGGTCAGAAGAACTGTAAAGAAATACCTGGGGTGCTGAAAACATCTCCATAAAAGAGGCTGTCGGTTCTGCTGTTTCCGACAGCCTTTTGATGACGGATCAGACATCAATGTATCAGCGGACAGTAGATAGAATCGGCAGCAGGTCGCCGGGCTTTTTCAAATAATAATCCGCCCGGATCTTCTGGCTGCTGCTGCCCCACACCGCAAGGGCAAAATCAACCCCGGCATGCTCTGCGCACATACTGTCATATTTGCTGTCACCGATATAAAGGAGCTGCCGTCTGCAGGCCCCGGACAATTCCATATATTTCAAAAGCGGGTCCGCATTTGGCTTATGCGCTTCCGTATCGTCAGCGCAAATGATCGTATGGAAATAATGACTGATGCCATAGGGATAAAAATCCTGTTCGTATTCCTCCTTTGTTTTGGACGTGACGATGCCCATATCATAATCCTGTCTCAGCAGATCTTTTAGCAATTCCGGGATTCCGTCAAAAACAGTTACAGTATCCGCATATCGGCATATCTGATGATTCCAGAGATCAAGTGTTGGGGGAATATCATGTATTCCCAGGAGCCTCAGGGCATCTTCCCCGGTAATCCCCAGCGCAAACATCAATTCATCAAGCGATTTTTCTTTCCCTGTCAAACTCAATATGGTGTCCTGCAGAGAATGCAGTACCGCATATTCCGTATCGATCAGAGTACCGTCAATGTCAAAAACGATATGTTTGTATTTCATATTGCCGCCTTCCTGTGAGCGCTCCAAGACAGCATGCGCACATATATGGCTGCCGTTGGAGGATTGCTTTTTACAGGTATCGTTATAGTGCGTTATGGGGGGAAAAAATATCCGATTTCTGCCGCTATATATCACGATCCTGCCAGTTTGGAGTGTACAGCAATGAAATCCTGTATCTGACCAGCAAAAAAACAGAATTTGAAGTTGAATTATCAACCGATCCAGAATATAATAATTCCTGTGAAAAATCATGGAATGATACAAAATATAAAGAAAAAGTAGGAAACTACAATGGAGAATCGGAAGAAAAAATTTGATCAGGATACTTTAGACAGAGGAAAACGCCGGAAGGACGAAGCGGAAAAGCAGAAAGCCGAAGAAGCCCGCCGCCAGCAGCAGGAACGGAGAAAGGCGGAATTTTCGCTTCTCGGGGATTCCTGGGAGGAGGAATCCGAAAGCGCGGAGGCAGAGCAGGACAATAAAAATATTGAAAGACTGGAACGTTATAAATATTTTAAGGGAACCCGGATCAAGCGTTCTATAAAGATCCCGCCGGAGGTCATGGAAAAGGGCGAAAAGCTGTATGCACAGGGGGATATCGAGATGAAAGAGATCCTGACCGGTTTTGACCAGTACAGCGAGGAAATCCGGGGACAGATCGACGCGGTGGGAAGATCCGGCAATATGGAATTTCCTGTCAGGATCATTTTTTCACGTACCGCTGTGACCTACACGGAGTGCCGATGCCCGCAGTGCATACGGGAGTTTTATTCCTCCTGGGATATAGAGAAGACAAAATGCCCCTACAAGGCGGGGACGCTGAGGCTCCTGGAGGATTACCTGGATACCCACAGCTTTGGGGATGCCACGGACAGCTATGGAAAGGCGCTGCTGAAGCTTTATCAGGAAAAGCGGTCAAATCTTGCGGCCGCGGATACGGAGGAGAAAAAGGAAAGCCTTCGGTTAGTTCCCCGGCTGACCCGGAAGGAGGGAAAGCTGTCCGTAGCGTTTAAGATTGGCGAAAAGAAGCTGTTTATTGTAAAAAAGCTGGATGATTTCTGTGAAAATGTAAAAAATTCGGCAACCGCTACCTATGGGTCAAATACCCAGATCAATCATAATCTTGAGTATTTTACGGAATCCGGAAAGGGCTGGATCCGCTTCATCAACCGGATCGTGCGGGAGGAAGAGGAATTTCTGCAGCGCCTTCAGGAGTCCAGCAGGTACGATTATTACGGCAGCCGGAAAACCACGGTAGGAGGGGCGCTGAACCTGTTCGGATGGAGGCTGGATGAATTCTATAATCAGATGGCGGAGGAAGCCGTCGAATTTGAAGATAAAGACGGATGGGAGAAAAGGAAGGAGATTCTGACCCGTGCGGAACGCAATCCCAGTGTTTTCATGCATATTTCCGAGGAAAAGGTGGGAAGCGGCAGGGTATTTCACGGAATCCGGGTGGACGGCAGCCTGCCGGAGCTGTATATGGGAACCGATACGGGATATTATATCGGCGACGGAGAGCTCTGCCGGGTGGAAAAGGATTTCCAGGAAAAGATCGAACCTCTGTCCCGCCTTGCGAGTGATGAAGGATTTTCTTTTCATGTGGGAAGGAACCATATGGCGGAATTTTACTACAGGATCCTGCCCCAGCTGGAGGAAATTGTGAATATCGAGGAGACGGAACCAGAAAAATTCCGCTCCTATCTTCCGCCGGAGGTGCGGTTTGTCTTTTATCTGGATGCCGCGGATCAGAATGTGACCTGTCAGGTCAGCGCAAAATACGGCGGCAGGGAATTTTCGGCGCTGGATGTTCTGAGCAGGCAGGATCACGGCGGGATCGAGGCGCTCCGGGACGCTTCCAGGGAGGAGGAGATCCTGTTTCATGTCATGCAGTGGTTTCCGCGGATTGATTGGGAGCAGGAAGCGCTGCACTGCGGCGGCGACGAGGAGCTGATCTATCAGGTCATGGAGAGCGGCACGGAGAAGCTGATGGAACTGGGCGAGGTGCGTTGCACCAAGAGCTTCCTGAATAATCATGTGGTGCGTCGTATGAAGGTATCCGTGGGAGTTTCCGTATCATCCGGACTTTTGGACCTGAACATTACGACCGACGATATCCCCCAGGCCGAGCTGCTGGATATTCTGGCAAGCTACCGGGCAAAGAAAAAATATTACCGTCTCAAGGACGGCTCCTTCATGAATCTGGACGATTCCTCCCTGCAGATGCTGACGGAGATGATGGACGCCATGCACCTCAAGCCGAAGGAATTTGTGAAGGGAAAAATGCATCTGCCCATGTACCGCACCCTTTATCTGGATAAGATGCTGGAGGAAAACGACAGCGTGTACAGCAAGAGGGACAGCCATTTCCGAAAGGTGGTCAAGGGCTTTAAGACGGTGAAGGACGCGGATTTTGAAGAACCGGAAAGCCTGTCCAGGATCATGCGTAATTACCAGAAAAACGGCTTCAAATGGCTTCGGACACTGGAAGCATGGCAGTTCGGCGGGATCCTGGCAGACGATATGGGGCTGGGCAAGACGCTGCAGGTGATCGCGGTGCTGCTTGCGGCAAAGCAGGAGGGAACAGAAGGCACCTCCCTGGTGGTGGCGCCGGCCTCTCTGATCTTCAATTGGGGAGAGGAATTTGAGCGGTTCGCTCCGGAATTGAAGGTTTCCCTGATCACGGGAAATCAGGAGGAACGCCAGAATATCATTGCTTCCTGGCAGGAGGCGGATGTGCTCGTCACATCCTACGACCTTTTGAAACGGGATATCCTGTTCTATGAGGATAAGCAGTTCCTGTACCAGATCATAGACGAGGCACAGTATATCAAGAATCATACCACAGCCGCGGCAAAGGCTGTGAAGGTGATCCGCAGTCAGATACGCTATGCACTGACCGGAACCCCGATCGAGAACCGTCTGAGCGAATTGTGGAGCATTTTTGACTATCTGATGCCTGGCTTCTTGTATGGCTATGATGTATTTAAGCGGGAGTTGGAAAGCCCGATCGTGAAGAGCAGCGACGAGTCCGCCATGGCCCGGCTGCAGAAAATGGTTGGGCCCTTCATCCTGCGGAGGCTGAAAGGGGACGTCCTGAAGGACCTGCCGGAGAAGCTGGAGGAGCACCGGTACGTCCGGTTCGGAAGTACGCAGCAGAAGCTCTATGACGGCCAGGTGCTTCATATGAAGGAAACACTGGCACAGCAGAATGAGGCGGAGTTCAATAAGAACAAGCTGCTGATCCTGGCGGAGCTGACAAGACTGCGGCAGATCTGCTGCGATCCGTCCCTGTGCTTTGAAAACTACAAGGGCGAGGCGGCCAAGCTGGAGGCCTGTCTGCAGCTCATCCAGAGCGCCATCGACGGCGGACACCGGATGCTGGTATTTTCCCAGTTTACGTCCATGCTGGAGATCCTGCAGGAAAAGCTGTCCGGGCTGGGGATTGCCTACTATACGATCACGGGAAGCACCTCCAAGGAAAAGCGGCTCCAGATGGTCAAGGAATTTAACGAGGGGGAGGTTCCGGTATTTTTGATCTCCTTAAAGGCCGGAGGCGTGGGACTGAATCTGACCGGGGCGGATGTGGTCATTCATTATGATCCCTGGTGGAACCTGGCAGTGCAGAACCAGGCGACGGACCGTGCCCACCGGATTGGACAGACCAAAAAGGTGACGGTCTACAAGCTGATCGCGAAGGGCACCATCGAGGAAAAGATCCAGAAGCTCCAGGAGAAGAAGAAAGACCTGGCAGAGCAGGTGATCGGCGGCGAAGCGGCACAGCTCGGCAGCCTGAGCAGAGAAGAGATCATGGAACTGCTGGGCATATGATACAGGCTGGCCTGTTATCCGGCCAGCCGTGATGTGATCGTATCATTTATATTTTTTTCGCAAGCATCTCAGGATTGGAAGCATAGGCCAGCGCAGTGTCCCTGCTGATCGTTCCGTTTTTGCACAGCTTCTGCAGGCTGCTGTCCATGGAGATCATGTCGTCCTTTGCGGAGGAGTAAATGATCCCGTCAATCTGATGCACCTTGTTATCCCGGATCATATTCCGGATCGCAGGCGTCACGGTCATGATCTCAAACGCGGGAACGACTTGTCCGTCCACAGTGGGGACAAGCTGCTGGGAGACAACGGCGTTGAGCACGGTAGAGAGCTGAATGGCGATCTGCCGCTGCTGATTTGCCGGAAATACGTCGATGATCCGGTCGATGGTGTTGGCCGCTCCGATGGTATGCAGGGTGGACAAAAGCAGGTGCCCGGTCTCGGCTGCGGTCATGGCCACATTGATGGTCTCATAATCGCGCATCTCCCCCAGCAGGATCACATCCGGACTCTGCCGGAGCGCCGCGCGCAGGGCAACCACATAATTTTCCGTATCTACATTGATCTCCCGCTGGCTGACGATGCTCCGCCCGTGACGGTGCAGGTATTCCAGGGGATCCTCCAGGGTAATGATGTGGGCATCCCGGTTTCGGTTGATGCTGTCGATGATGCAGGCAAGGGTCGTGGACTTTCCGCTTCCCGCAGGGCCGGTGACCAGGACCATGCCGCTTCCGCTGTTGCCATATTGGATGATGTTCTCCGGGATCCCAAGCTCATCCGGATCGGGCAGCTGGAATGTGATGATCCGGATCACTGCGGACAGCGCGCCCCTCTGCTTATAGGCGCAGACCCGGAAACGGGAGACGCCTGTGAGGGCAAACGCAAAATCATCATCTCCATTTTTTTCAAAGACATGGATATCCCGATGGTCGGCAAGCTCATAGATCTCTTTCAGGAGAATTTCCGTATCCGAGGGCAGAAGCTTCTCCTCATTGACCTGGTGGATCACTCCGTTTTTACGAACCGAAACAGGCAGTCCGGCCACAATAAATACATCGGATGCATGTTCGGATACGGCCTGCTCCAGGATTGTCTGAATGTTCATCTTATTTTGATTCCTCCAAATTTATAACCTTATTATTTCATGTCACATCTTAACCAGGTGTGACATGTACCGTCTTAGAAATTATTGCAACCATACAGGTGGAAATTATTCGGGCATGGGCATGAGCTGCAGCGGCTGGCTGTCTTCCCGGGTTCCCGTATTGACGAGCTGCCATTTTTCAATTTCGTAATACCCTTCGTCTCTGTCCGGAGTGAATACAAGTCCGACTTCCAGAGCCTGCTTTTCATTGACTGGGATCTGATAGGAGAGAGTGGCATCCTCAGGATCATACACGATCTCCAGTCCGACCGCGTCAAATTCCGCTCCGTCGATCTGGGTAAAGTCCAGATTCTTCGTCCAATTCCCGGAGCCGTCCGAGCTGCCTGCCGCTTTCACCAGGATGGCATCGATCTGTGCCAGCGCATCCTCGGCCACGTTGCATGCCTGGTAATAGTCTGTTCTGCGCTGGGCCGCACGGCTGCTGAAGGAATAATCGCTCCGCGCGCTGGACAGGGACAAGGTAGCAAATGTGACGAGACAAAGCACAAGGAAAATGACCAGCAGCAGGGAAGAACCGATATTCACAAAAGGAGCCTGTTTTTTATCTCTTTGCATGGTCAGCCCTCCTCTGCAGATAATGCTTTACAGTCAGCTCATAGATCGGATCCTCTTTTTCTGCCTCACCGATCGTCATTCCGGCAGTCAGCATATCTCCCTGCTCCCACAATACCGCCTGGAGTACATAGGCTTTGTCCTTTTCCGCGCAGGGGATAAAATCTTCATCATAAAAAATCAGTGCAGATACCGAAGGCACATCCCCGTTTTCTTCGGAGTCCGTAAGAGAAGCATCCGGATAGATCCCGGTGATCACCTCTACGGCGTCCGCCATCCCGCCGGAAGTATTTACGATCTCCGCCATTCCGGAGCACTCGTTGACTGCATGGTTCAGCCGCTGGGCATCCCGGCTCAGGATATGTGATTTCACAAAAAACTGCACGCAGACAGCGCTTGCAAGTGAGAAAAATAAAATGGCAAGGATCAGCTCCAAGAGAAATAAACTGGATGATTTTGCCCGATTTCTGTGCTTCATGTCATAACTCCCTCTGTGATTTAGTGCACTGGAAGCATCCCTGCGCTGAGAATGCTTTTAAATTGTCCGGGAACTGTCTGGAAATGTACACTCGAAAAAATATCCTGCGCAGTCTGCACAAGTTATTTTCCAACAGTTCCTTAGCGGCTCCGTACCCCTGCGGTCATGCTGTCCCGGTTCCCGTCCGCATCCGTACAGGTAAAGCGGAATAAGCCGTCCCTCACAGCCTCCATGGAAAAATCATCCACGGCAAGGATGGTTTTTCCGCTTTTTGCAGGGGCTTCCACTCCATCCTTGATAAATAACTCTTTCAGTTCATTTTCGTATACATAGATGTAGGTCTGATATGTATCCTCCCCCCGGGTCTGTCTCAGGACCAGCGCGTCGCATCCGTCAAAGGTGCCGAGAGCCCCATCGCCGCCGGCATCATTTTGATGGATCTTCTCGCAGATATAGGCCAGGGAGGTCCGGGCCGTATAATTGAGAGAGGAATGCTCG
>CATLCV010000009.1 GCA_949893755.1 uncultured Lachnospiraceae bacterium
AAGGCGAATATGGCGGTCACACGTCTGATCACGTCGAGCAGCGAGGTGGTGGAGCCGGTGATGGTGCGTGTCCATACGAATCTGAAATCCAAATTCTGCAGGGTGCTCCTGGCCAATTCCATCACCCTGACGCCGGGGACGATCACGGTGTCGATGGATGAGGAAGAGTGCGTGGTACATTGCCTGGACAAGTCCCTCTCGGAGGGGATGGAGGATTCTGTATTTGTGAAAATGCTGGAGAAGCTGGAAAGGATTGGTGAGTGACATGCGGATCATATTGGAACATTCGTGGATCTTTATCTCCATTTTCCTGTTTCTCGCGATCCTTCTGCTTTTGTGTCTGATCCGCGCCATCAAAGGGCCGACCATTGCCGACCGGGTGGTGGCGGTGAATATGATGGGAACCATTGTCATGGTGGTGATCGCCATGCTTGCCGTGTATATGGGAGAAGCCTATCTTCTGGATATCTGCCTGATCTATGCCATGATCAGCTTTCTCGCGGTGGTGGTGCTGACCAAGGTGTACAGCGGCGTGCACCTGGAGAAGCTGGCCAAGCACAGGAACTTGCAGCAGGGTAAAAAAGCCGGGCGGGCTGAAAACATCCAGAAAGAAACAACGCGGATACAAAGAACTCTGACGAAACAGAATCAGACGGATGAAGCAGAATCAGCAGAAAAAGCAAGCGGGGTAGAACAGCAGAAACAGCAGATGGCTGGCAATAAAACCCCGGAAAGGAGTGTCTGACTATGATCCTGATCGAATGGCTGCAGTTTATTCTCGGCGTTGCGTTCCTGCTGGCAGGACTTTGCGTCTTTGCCGTACAGGTATTCGGCGTTTTTAAGTTTAATTATGTCCTGAACCGGATGCACGCGGCGGCAATGGGGGACACTCTTGGTATCGGCATTTCCCTGGTGGGTCTGATCATCCTGTCGGGATGGAATTTTGCCTCCCTGAAAATGGCGCTGATCATCGTGTTTTTGTGGAATGCCTCTCCGGTATCCTCCCACCTGATCGCCCGCCTGGAGGCCACCACCAATCCACATCTGGAGCGGTGCTGTGAGCTGGAGGAAGGGGTCATGGAGCACCTCTGGGATGAGGACCAGAGAGAGATCATCTATGCGGATCAGCACAAAGCAGAGGAGGAAAAGTAATGGCTGTATTTGAATATATCCTGATGGGCTTTCTGGTCATCTGCGCCATTTCCGTGAGCTTTTCCAGAAACCTTTTAAATTCCATCCTGATCTTCATGTCCTACAGCCTGGTCATGTCGATCATCTGGATCCTTCTGGAATCCCCGGATCTTGCCATTACAGAAGCGGCAGTGGGGGCCGGAGTGACCAGCGTATTGTTCTTTGTCACATTGAAGAAGATCCATGCCCTTGGAGAGGAGGACGAGGAAACCGATGAGTAGAAAAATATCCGAGGAAGAATACAAACGTCAGCGAATCGTCCGCATGAAGCACTGGCTCAGCGGGGAAAAGGACCTTTATCTGGATAATATGGAAGTCATCCCGCGGGGGGAATACAAACCGGACCGCAGGCAGCTGGAACGGTATGAGCATGACCTGGACGAGGTGATGACCCGGACTCATGATACCGAGCATAACCGGGTATACCGTTTTTTCCAGCGTTTTTATAAAATGGCGGCGGTGCTCTGCTGTACGGTGCTGATTCTCATCCTGATCGTGGAGGTCTCCTATCTTCCCCCGGTCGGCTCCGCCAGCAATCCGGCAAGTAATGAGGTGGCGGCAAAATATATCGAGGACGGACTGCAGGATACGGGAGCCGTCAATATCGTGACGGGGATGATCCTGGACTACCGGGCGTTCGACACCTTCGGCGAGTCCAACGTGCTCTTCATCGCCACCTGCACGGTCCTCATCCTGATGCGCAATGACAAAAAGAAGGGAAAGGGCAGCGCGGAGGACGAGGAGCGGCGGGACAGCTTTTATGAGCCGAAAAAGGATGTTATCCTGCAGATGGCCGCAAGAATCCTGGTGCCTGTCATCATGCTCTTCGGCGTTTATATCATCCTGAACGGACACCTTTCACCGGGGGGCGGGTTTTCCGGCGGGGCCATCATAGGGGCGGGGCTGATCCTGTACCTGAACGCATTTGGATTTGAAAAGACAGAGCGGTTTTTTACGGAAAAGACCTACAAGGCGGTCAGTTTCGGGGCGCTGCTCTTTTACTGCCTGGCAAAAAGCTATTCCTTTTACACCGGGGCGCACCATCTGGAGAGCGGGATCCCGCTGGGAACGCCGGGGGCAATTATCAGCAGCGGCCTGATCCTGCCCCTGAACATCTGTGTCGGCCTGGTGGTCGCATGTACGATGTATGCGTTCTTCGCACTGTTTCGAAAAGGAGGATTCTGAAAAATGTTTGGTTCCAATCTGCTCCCCAATCTGGGGGAAGTTGTTGCCATGATTCTGTTTGGAATCGGGTTCGCGAACCTGCTGCTCCAGAAGAATCTGATCAAAAAAATCATCGGCCTGAACATTATGGACACCGCAGTCTATCTGTTTCTGGCGATCAAAGGCTATATTGAAGGTAGGACCGCGCCCATCGTAGTGGACGGAGTGCAGGAGGTGGAAGCCTACATCAATCCCATCCCCAGCGGCCTGGTGCTGACCGGCATCGTGGTCTCCGTCTCCGTGACGGCTCTGATGCTGTCCCTGACGGTACGCCTGTACAAGCGGTATCACACGCTGGATCTGGATGAAATCTCTTCGCGGCTGAAAAAGGAGGGCATCTAAATGGCATTTGTACAAAATGTACCGTTCTTTTCCATCATGCTGTCCATGTTTTCCGGGATCGTGTCCTCCATCCTTCCGGGAAAAGCGGCGAAACGGCTGAATACGGCGGTCATCCTGCTGATCGGCGCGGCCTCCTCGTGGCTTCTGGCCTGGCTGATGCAGACGGGGGGAAGCTATACCTTTATGATGGGGCATTTTCCCGCGCCCTGGGGAAATGAGATCCGTGCCGGGGCGCTGGAAGCGGGGATGGCTCTGTTTTTCTGCATCATCATGCTCCTGTCCATGCTGGGTGGGCGTAAAAAACTGTTCGATGAAGTGGAAGTGACGAAACACAATATTTATTATATCCTGACGGATCTGCTGCTGAGCTCTCTGCTGGCGCTGGTCTACACAAATGACCTTTTTACGGCCTATGTATTTGTGGAGATCAACACCATCGCGGCCTGCGGGCTGATCATGATCCGGCAGAACGGAAGGACCATCGAGGCGGCGGTCCGCTACATGATCATGAGCCTGCTGGGGTCCGGTCTGCTGCTGATGGGGATCTGCATGCTTTATGACCTGACGGGGCATCTTCTAATGTCCAATATCAAGGAAAGCGTGGCGGCCATCATGGCGGCGGGCACCTACCAGATCCCGCTGACCATCACCATCGGGCTTGTGACGGTGGGGCTTGCCATCAAGAGCGCGCTGTTCCCCTTCCATGCCTGGCTTCCGGACGCTTACGGCTATTCCACGGTATCCTCGGCGGCGATGCTGTCCAGCCTGGTGTCCAAAGGATATATTTTCCTGCTGATCAAAATTTTCTACCGCGTGGTAGGGTTTGATATCATCGTGGGGAGCAAGATTCCAAACGTGCTGTTCCTGTTTGGCTTAAGCGGCATGATCTTCGGTTCCATCAGCGCCATCTGGGAAAAAGACATCCGGCGGATGATCGCATTTTCCTCGGTGGCCCAGATCGGATATATTTACATGGGCTTCGGACTGGGGACGACGGAGGGGATGGTGGCAAGCATTTTCCATATCCTGGCCCACGCGGCCACCAAGTCCCTGCTGTTTGTTTCCGCCATCGGACTGACTGACGTGTCGGCGGGAAGCCGGAATTTCTTCGACCTGACGGGCTCTGCCTACCGCAACAAGGTGGCGGGCGTGGGATTTTCCGTAGGGGCCATGTCCATGGTAGGGATCCCGTTGTTTTCCGGGTTCGTGAGCAAGCTGCTCTTTGCGGAGGCGGCGGTCATGCATCCCACCCATAAAATGATGCCCACGCTGATCGTTCTGGCGGTCAGTACCATCCTGAACGCGATCTATTTCCTGAAAACCGTGGTGCGGATCTATGTGCCGGAGAAGCGGGAGGTGGAAGCGGAAAAAGGCTATTTTACGATGAAGGCAGGGCAGCAGAGGCTGTATACCATTACGATCATTTTGTTTATCCTCATCAACCTGGTGCTGGGAATGATGTCGGAGCCGATCATCGGCATCATCGAGACCGGACTGATTCACTTTATATAAGGAAGGAGACGCATACATGAATTTCAATATCTGGTTGATTTTGGCGGTATTTCTGCCGATCGTCTGCGGTGTTTTGATCCTGTTTTTTCCCGGGCTGAAAAAACGGAACGTGCTGCTGGGCGTATCCTTTCTTTCACTGGCATTTTCCATGCTCTGCGCCCTTGCCGTGATCGCGGAGGGACAGGCAGAGCTGCATCTTCTGCGGCTGGGCGGCAGCCTGGAGGTGTATTTCCACGTGGATGCGCTGGGACGGGTGTTTGCCGCGGTGATCACGGTGGTGTGGCTGATGGCAGGCATTTTTTCCTGTGAATATATGAAGCATGAAAAGGAAGAAAAGAGATATTTCGGATTCTATGTGCTGGTGTACGGCGTGCTGATGGCGCTGTGCTTTTCCGGAAATCTGGTGACCTATTATATGTTTTACGAGATGATGACGCTGACCACCCTTCCGCTGATCATGCATAACAAATCGAGAGAAGCGATCATGGCAGGCTTAAAATACCTGTTTTATTCTCTGTGCGGCGCGTATCTGGCCCTCTTCGGAATCTATTTCCTGAACCGCTATGCCGGGACACTGGACTTTACGGCAGGGGGGAGTGGACTGGAGGCTGCGGGCGGACATTCCGCGCTGATGCTTGCGGTGGTATTTCTGATGATCCTGGGATTCGGCGTGAAGGCCGGCATGTTTCCCATGCACGCATGGCTTCCCACGGCCCATCCGGTGGCGCCTGCCCCGGCCAGCGCCGTGCTGTCGGGTCTGGTCGTGAAAATGGGTGTGCTGGGGATCATCCGTGTGATCTTTTACGTGGTGGGCCCGGAGGTCATTCGGGGAACCTGGGTGCAGACCGCCTGGTTGACCCTGACCCTGATCACGGTATTCATGGGCTCTATGCTGGCCTATCGGGAAAAGGTGATGAAGAAGCGGCTGGCCTATTCCACGGTGAGTCAGATTTCCTATATCTTGTTCGGGCTGGCGTTATTGAATCCCGAAGCCATGACCGGATCTCTGCTGCATGTGGTATTCCATGCCTGCATCAAGTCCTGCCTGTTCCTGAGCGCAGGAGCGATCATTTATAAGACCGGAAGGATCCGGGTGGATGAGCTGACCGGGATCGGAAAGGAAATGCCGGTGACGATTTGGTGCTACACCTTCGCGTCCCTGGCGCTGATAGGCATTCCCCCGGCCAGCGGATTTATCAGCAAATGGTATCTGGCAGGCGGTTCGCTGGAATCCGGCATTCCGGTATTTTCCTGGCTGGGACCGGTGATCCTTTTGGTCAGCGCCCTGCTGACAGCGGGATATCTTCTGCCGATCACGATCCGGGGCTTTCTGCCGGGAGCAGATTATGATTACGAAGGACTGCAGAAAAAGGAACCGTCGGGAGTGATGGTCATTCCGCTGCTCATCCTGGCCGGACTATCCGTACTCCTGGGCGTGTTTCCGAATCCGCTGATACATTATCTCAACGAAATCATTGGAACATTGTTTTGAGGAGGAAGGCAATGCGAAGCATTCAAAAAATGCCTTCCGACGACATGCCCTCGAACGTCAGTGAGGGGGCGCTACATTATTTTAAAGGAGGGGATGTGTGATGAGTCAATATTGGATTGTGGCAGCCATTCTGCTTCCGATACTGGGGGGCGCCCTGACGCCTGTGCTTCCGTTTCGCTCCAGGAAGGGAATGCTGATCTATCTGGAGGTCCTGACGGTGGCGACCTCGGCGATCGTCCTGACGGCGCTGTCCCGGGGAACGACGGAAACGCTGCATCTGGTCTATTTTGTGCGGGGGCTTTCCATTTCCTTCCGGATCGACGGGCTGGCGATGCTTTTCGGGGGACTGGTATCGATCCTCTGGCCTTTTGCCATGCTCTATTCCTTTGAGTATATGGAGCACGAAGGGCACGAAAAAATATTTTTCATGTTTTACAGTATGACCTACGGGGTGACGCTGGGCGTGGCATTCGCGTCGGACATGCTCAGTATGTATCTGTTTTATGAGCTTTTGACGCTGGTGACGGTGCCGCTGATCCTGCATACGCTGGTGCGTGAGGCCATCCTCGCAGTGCGCCAGTATCTGTACATGTCGCTGGGCGGTGCCGCGTTTGCCCTGATCGCCATCGTCTTTCTGATGGTCTATGGGGACACCATGGAATTTACCCTGGGCGGGGTGCTGAATCCGGCAGTCATCGGCGGGGAGACCAACCGGCTGTTATTTGTCTATCTGCTGGCATTCTTCGGATTCGGCGTGAAGGCGGCCATCTTTCCCATGAGTGCCTGGCTTCCCCAGGCCGGTGTGGCGCCTACCCCTGTCACAGCGCTGCTTCATGCGGTGGCAGTGGTGAAGGCGGGGGTGTTTGCCATCCTGCGTCTGACCTATTACAGCTTTGGGGCGGAATTTCTGAAAGGAACCTGGGTGCAGCCCATTGTCATGGGATTTGCCATGTTCACGATCGTGTACGGGTGCAGCCGGGCGGTGAAGGAGCAGCACATCAAGCGGCGGCTGGCGTATTCTACGGTGAGCAATTTGTCCTACATCATCCTGGGCGCTTCGATGATGACCCCGGCAGGCATGGTGGGAGCCATGGCGCATATGGTGTGCCACGCGTTTATGAAGATCGGTTCCTTCCTCTGCGCAGGCGCCATCATGCATCAGACAAATAAAAAATATATTTATGAGCTGAACGGGTTCGGGCGGAAGATGCCGGTGGTATTCGGCTGCTTTACCGTATCGGCCCTGGGACTGATGGGAGTCCCCGGACTGGCGGGCTTTATCAGCAAATGGAATCTGGCGAAGGCGGCGGTGGAAAGTGAAAATGTGATGGCATATTTCGGGATCGGATGCCTTCTGATCTCCGCGCTGCTGACCGCGATCTATATGATGTCGATCGTGATCCGGGCATTTTTCCCGGGGAGAGACTTTGACAGCAGGAGCACGGAAGGAATAAAGGATCCAGGCTGGAAGATGTGCTTTCCGCTGCTCTGCTTTGCGGCGGCGGTCATTGCGATCGGGCTGTGTTCGGACCCGCTGATCTGCTTTCTGCAGGATATTGCGGCGGGGATTTATTAGAATATGTCCGGGTGGACAGGAGCAAAGTGGATTCCTCCTGGATATGCCTTGTGAAACGACCGAATGGCCATAACGGGGTGTCCTTGGGTATATCTTTGTGAAACGGCCGAATGGCCATGAAGGGATGCCCTTGGGTATACCTTTTGAAACGGTCGAATGGACATGATGGTATGCACTTTGCTATAAATTTATCATATAAGGAGGTGCGGCACGATGGAACAAGAAAGGATAGCGCTTGCTGTGGCTGTGTTTTTTCCAATGGCTGCGGGTATCGTCTCTTATATAATAGGAAGAAAAAATAAAAAGCTCCGGGATCGGGCTGTGAGTCTGACTGCAATTGCGGAATTTATCCTGGCGGCAGTAATCGCGCTGCAGTACGGCGCGGCAGGCGGTTCATATACCATACCCGGAATCTGCGGCTTCGGCCTGCATTTTACGGCGGATGGTTTTCGGACACTGTACGGCGCGATCGCCGCTTTCATGTGGATGATGACGAGCCTGTTTTCCGAAGAATATTTTGCACATTATCGGAATCGGAACCGATACTATCTGTTTCAGCTGGTGACGCTGGGAGCAACGGAAGCTGTCTTTCTTTCCGCGGATCTGTACACCACCTTCATTTTCTTCGAGGTGATGTCACTGGCGTCCTACGTCTGGGTGGCGCAGGATGAGCGGAAGGAATCTCTGCGGGCGGCGGCGACGTATCTGGCGGTGGCAGTGATCGGTGGCCTGGTGATGCTGATGGGACTTTTCCTTCTGTACCAACAGGCAGGGACTCTTACCATCCGTGAACTCTATGACGCCTGCCGGGGAAAAAATGTTTACCCTGCGGCGTTCTGCCTGTTCTTCGGGTTCGGAGCGAAGGCGGGAGCATTTCCCCTTCATATCTGGCTGCCCAAGGCCCATCCGGTGGCGCCGGCCCCGGCAAGCGCGCTGCTGTCCGGTATCTTAACAAAGACCGGAATATTTGGCATCCTTGTGATCTCCTGCCAGATTTTGTTTCATGACGGAGTGTGGGGAACCTTCGTGCTGCTGACCGGAGTCCTGACTATGGCGGCGGGGGCGGTGCTTGCCCTGTTTTCCAATGATTTTAAACGGACGCTGGCATGCTCCTCCGTATCCCAGATCGGATTTATCCTGACGGGCATCGGGATGCAGGGACTTCTGGGTGAGGAAAATGCGCTGGCAGTCCAGGGCAGTTTTCTCCACATGATGAATCACTCGCTGTTCAAGCTGGTGCTCTTTATGACGGCGGGGGTCATTTACATGAATCTGCATAAGCTGGATCTGAATGATATCCGGGGCTTCGGAAGAAAGAAGCCGCTCCTGATGGGGATCTATCTGTGCGGCGCGCTGGGGATCGGCGGGGTTCCGCTCTTTTCCGGCTATGTGAGCAAGACACTGATCCATGAGAGTATTGTAGAATATATCGAGCTGCTGAAGGAAGGCGGGGCAGTGCCTGTACTTCTCGGGACAGCGGACATGAAGCTGATCGAGTGGGTATTTTTGGTGAGCGGCGGATTCACTGTAGCGTATATGTGTAAATTATTTTTTGCGGTATTTGTGGAGAAGAACCGTGATCCGGAGGTACAGGCCAGGTACGATGCCATGAGCGGGGCCTATATGAACCGGAAAAGTGCGTTTGCCCTGACGGTCGGCGCAGTGCTGTTCCCGGTGATGGGGGTTCTTCCGCATCTGACCATGGACAAGGCGGCGGGATTTGTAAAAGAGTTCTTCGGGCTGGAGCATATCCATGAGGTCTCTTATTTCAGCTTCGTGAACCTGAAAGGCGGGCTGACCTCAATCGCGATCGGCGCGGCGGTATATGTGGTGCTGGTCAGATTCTGGATGCTCCGGAAGGAAGAAAACGGGGAGACGGTCTATGTCAATTACTGGCCGAGAGTGCTGGATCTGGAGGATTATCTGTACCGGCCGATTTTGCTGAAAGTGGTTCCGTCGGTCTGCGGCGCGGTATGCTTTGTACTGGATCATGCGGTGGATTTTATCGCGAAGATTCTGCCCATCGCAGGAAGCGTGGAAGCCAGCTTTTTTGATACGCTGGTGGACACGATCGTGGTATTTTTGCGGAAGACGATCTACAAGGACAGCCCGCAGCCCCAGGAGCTGCTGGAAGGAAACGCGGTAACGTACCGGCTGGGAAGCTTTGTGAATGGGATTGTGGGGATTCTGAATAAGACGGCCTGGCGGGAGCGGCCGGATGAGAAGGATTATACCCACCAGTATGCGCTGGCGTATACCAGTTTTAAGGAGAATACAAGCCTGATCGGGCGGAGCCTGTCTTATGGGCTGATCCTGTTCTGCGTGGGGCTGCTGGCAACGCTGGTGTATCTGCTGCTGGTGCTGGCGGGGTGAAGAAGGGAGCAGATTCAAAAGTATGATAGTATGGATTTCGCGAATGGATGAGCAGGTTGGATAATCTTTAGATTATCCAACCGTCTGAGTGATATGATAGCAACTATTAGTTTGATTTTATCAATTATACAGAGGATATGTTGGAAACAGATGTAGAAAATGAGTTGGTAAGGAATGTTACTTCGCTATTGATGGAATTAGGAACCGGTTTTGCTTTTATGGGACAGCAATATCATCTTGAGATTGGTGGAAAAGATTTTTATATTGATCTTCTTTTCTATAATACAAAGCTTAGATGTTATGTGGCGATTGATTTAAAGACAGGTGATTTTAAACCGGAGCAAGCAGGGAAAATGAATTTCTATTTGTCAGCTCTGGACGATTTAGTTAAATCTCCAGACGATAATCCATCTGTTGGACTAATATTATGTAAAGATGAGAATAGAACTATTGCAGAATATGCGTTAAAAGATATGTCAAAACCTATTGGTGTGAGCGAATATCATTTGTGTACAGATCTTCCGCTGGACTTGAAAAATGCTTTACCAGATCCAGAGGAGATTAGAAGTAGGATTGATATGAAAAAATAAATTGTGCAGACCGTCTGCACAAATGAATTAGAAAGAGTTTTATGATAAATGTTAATATCATCGAAAGCCTGTCATCAGTCTGTACCGTTCTTTTCAGCAAAATGAACGGTACGGTACACTTCTAAAAGAATTACTTTTAGCGGGTATGCTTTCTCGTGAATCCTTACTGTTTTTTCTGAAAAATCACGTATTTCTTTTATGGCTGTCAGCATGGCATTATCTTTCAGAAGATCATCTGAAAATGCGGAAATATTACTTTTCACATCAAAAATGAGGGTATCCATTTCCTTTTGAGAAGTATCGACCCTGCATGCCAGGACATCTGCGGTTTTGCATCCTTGTTTCGAAACAACCGGATTTCTGTATTCATGCGCAAAAATACCATATTCTCCAGGCTTTAAATTAAAAATCAGGTTTACCAGTTCACAGCTTTCATTATCGTTATGCGTCTCTCTGAAAGGAACAATAATTGATTCGCTGATTCTATATAAAATATTTTTCTGATAAGGTTTCTTTTTGTCAAATTCCTTGAAGCTCAGATTTATCATTCTGTACTATTTGCAGGGCTATTTTTAAAGATTCTTCATACAAATTCATAGCGGAATCAGTAAACAGATCAAATTGGTAGCCCATTGTCTTATCTTCGTGAAAGACGCTTTGCCAATGTGAAAGCGGCTTCTTTTTCAGATACAAGAAAAAACAATCTGTCAGATTATAAAAAATCTGTATAGCAAATATGATTTCCTTCTGGAAAGCGGTCATTTGAATGAAAATGAAAAAAAGCGATACAAACAAATCTCTGCTGATATTGGTGAATCTGGGAGAACGATATACCATTACCTCCAACCGGGAAAGCGGCTTCGGAAGATACGATGTGATGCTGGAACCCCTTTCAGACACGGACGATGCCATCATTCTGGAATTTAAGGTTCATGATCCGGAAGTATGGATTCGCGTTCGAAGGGAAGACGGTTTTGATCGGATGAGATACAGGTTTCAAGACAGAGCGGGAATTGAGGCGGCAAAGGCCCTGATTCCCGCGGCAATTAGAGATAGTAAAGTTCTGCCTTTTTTCTCTATAAAAATTGAAATGGTATCTTCTCATTTCACCTTCCTTGCAATTTCATAGATCTTCTCCCCGCACCGCTCAAAGAACATCCGATACCCCGCACAAAAATAATTTTCATAAAATCCCCTGGAAGCATTCCAATCCCGGCTTCGCTGGCATCCTCCGCGGCAGAGCCGGAAATGGGGACAGTCCTTGCAGGCCTGGCTCAGCTGCCGCGACCGTTCGATAAATCCCAGTTCTTTCCGTCTGGCATCGATCTGATCCAGCCGGTCCTCGTTAAAATTCCCCAGCCTGTATTCATCCAGCATATAAAAATCACAGGGATAGACGCTCCCGTCCGCCTCCACCACATTCTGGATCCCGCAGACTCCGCGCTGGTCGCAGGCTTCCGCTATGTAGCCTGCCGCAAGCCCGACATAATTTTCAAACTGCCGGATGTAAGGCTGACTGCCTGTCTGCAGATCCCGGGACCAGAGCTCAAACAGATCGATCAAAAATCTCCCGTAAAGCTCTGGGGTGAGGGAATAGGGTGTGGTCCCGTGCCCTTCCCCCAAGGGATCCAGGCAGGCGATATACTGCTGAAAATTCCAGCCTCTTTTTTGGTAGGCGCGGTAAACATCGGATATATTTTGGGCGATCTGCGGGGTGACAACAGTCAGGATATTATATTCCACGCCATGATCGTCCATCAGCCGCGCGGCATGCTCCACCCGGTCAAATGTACCGCCGCCGGTTCTGGTATGGCGCATGGAATCGTGGATCTCCTTCGTACCGTCTACAGAAAGCCCGACGAGAAAATGATGCTCCTTAAAAAAGCGGCACCATTCTTCGTCGATCGCGTATCCATTCGTCTGAAAGGCATTGCTTACCTGGACATGGTTTTTATTATACTGTTTCTGAAAGGCCACCGCCTTTTCAAAAAAATCCAGTCCGCGCAGGGAAGGCTCTCCGCCCTGGAAGGCATAGCTGATCATACCTTCCGCACGCAGGATCGTCCGGCGGATGACATTTTTTAACGTCTGCTCACTCATAAAACCAAATGATTTTTGTGAACGTTTTTGGGCTTCATCACAGTAAAAACAGTAATCGCATGACATGTTGCACATGCTGGATGAAGGCTTCATTAAAACACTGACTGCGGGCATGGGAAAATCCTCCTTTGTAAGATGCTTTATTTTATGGGACATAGGCAATGGCTATATCCAGCAGATTATACTAGAATAACCGAGTAAATAGCGCCCGCTGTTCACACCATCGCTACGTTGGAGTCAGTCAACAATGCTGCCGGCATCTCCTCCTTCCTCCGCCTTGCGCTGCTGTAAACATCAGAACCTATTTACTTCGAAATTAATGCAATGATGTACTAGTATAGTTACAAACATTATAAATACAGATCAGCATAATTACAACCATCAGTCCGATAAAAAGCCTGTCTACATGTTTCGCAGGGAGCTTTTGATTCACGGAGCGTCCCAGCATCCCTCCGCCGATCCCGCACAGGACCATAAAAAACAGCATAAGGACGGGAAAAGACGGTATGCTTTTCGTGACGGCCGAGGCGATCAGGCTTGCGGCCTGGGAGAAAAAGATGATATACAGGGAATTTTCCGCAGCCGTTTTGGTGTCCATGGAAAAGAAATAGAACAGCACCACCAGATTGATCGGACCTCCGCCGATTCCCAGAAAGGCGGACATAGTTCCGAGAACTGCTCCGATCAGAATGCAGGAAACCGCATTTGAGATCCGGAGCGTGCGGATCCGTTTTTTATAAATCGTGTAAAGCAGGGTGCCGGCTGTAACCAGCAGCAGGATAGATGCCTGCACAGCGCCCGCCTGATCCTTATTTTCAAATAAAGAAGAAACCAGGGAAAATAGATGCTTTCCCAAAAGGCCGCCCAGCGCCGCGCCAAGGGCGAGAGGAAATCCCGTCCGGGTTTCGATATGGGACTCGCCGCTCTGCCTGCTTCGGATGACCGAATAAGAGGTCATGGAAAATACGGTGCATCCGGATAAAAAATTGATGGCCGCGATATCCATGATGCGGAACGCGTCAAGGACCGGTTTGATAATAACCCCGCCTCCGATCCCGCATATGGCGCCGATCACGGACGCAGAAAAACAGATACAGCATGAAAGAAATGTGAACATGATAACCTCCTGATCCGGCATTTCCACAGAATATGATTCGGAATGGAAAGCCTGTAAATTTTATATAAAAAGTGTAAATCAGGAATATACATAAAACAATTATTATGTTAATATATAATAGATAATAAAAATATTATGTTAACTGTCCGGGGAGGCTGTAAGGAGGGATAAACCATGACACTGCGGCATCTGAATCTGTTTATGGAAGTATGCAGGCAGGGGAGCATCACCCTTGCCGCGGAAGAACTGAATATGGCGCAGCCGGCGGTCAGCTACGCCATAAAAGAGCTGGAAAGCTATTATGAAGTCCGCCTGTTTGAGAGGATGAACCGGCGGTTATACATCACAGAGGCGGGAGAACGGCTCATGCGGTACGCGGATACCATTTTGAACCAGTTCGATGAGGCAAAGGACGTACTCCGCGATATCCATACATTTACCAGGGTCAGACTGGGGACCAATGTATCTTACGGCACCCATATGCTTCCGGAGCTGCTTTCCGGCTTCCGAAAAGAATATCCGGATATTCCGGTATTCACGATGGTGCAAAATTCCAGCCAGATTGAAGAACAGCTTCTTCGAAACCACCTGGACTTCGGCATCATGGATTTTCCGGCGGAGCATACCATGTTTTACAGCCGGCTGATCGGACAGGATATCATGAAGGCGGCATATTCACCTGATGAAATGCTGCGGCGCGGGGACGACAGCACCCGGATAGTGTCTCGAAAGCTGCGTGATGAAAAAAAGAAGGCATCCGTTCAGGAACTGCGTGAAGAAAAAGGGAAGCTATCGGTCCGGGATCTGGAGGATGTCCCGATGCTGGTGCGCGAATCAGGAAGCGGTTCCCGATCCATGTTGGACCAGCTTTTTGCGAAAGCAGGGATCAGACCGCAGATCGCCATGGAAAGCATCAGTTCCCAGTGCCTGATCGAATCCGCGCTGCACGGCGCAGGGATCGTATTCCTTCCGGGAACGATGCTGGAGCCCTACATAGAATCCGGAAAACTGACAGAGATAAAAATTGAGGAAATGTCAGAAAAGCGGCAGTATTATCTGGTGCATCACAAAAGCAAATTTCTGACCAGGAGCATGAAAAATTTTCAGAAATATGTCTTTCGCTGTTCCAACCTTGATGGTTCTGATAAGGAAAATATGTAATCAGGATCACTGTTCATTGTATAATACTCACAAAAAATATGCGTTAAAACTGTGCATTCCGACAAAACTGTGCCTGCCCTGCCACGTGGCATAGTAAGTCGTAGAGCCTTTTGGATATAATGAATGCATCATATTTGGAACTGTTATGCAGTGATAATGCAGGAATGTATTGAAAAAAAGGAGAAGAACAATGAACAGCACGAAGAAACAAAAACCGGATTACCTGAATTTTGGCAAGTATGCCATGGGCGGAGTGGGATTCAGTATGACCAATATGATCGTACTGACTTATCTTACATTTTTCTGTACGGATATTTTTGGAATCAGTTCCCTGACTGTGGCCGGGCTGATGCTCGTTACAAAGGTGATCGACGCGGTGACCGATCCGATCATGGGATTTATTGCGGACCAGACCCGGTCCAAAAGCGGACGCTACAGACCGCATCTGATCTACGGTTCTCCCATATTGGGCATATTGATCTACCTGCTTTTCAGCGCTCCGGAGCTATCAGCAGGCATGAAGATCTATTCATTTACATCGTCTATATTGCGTATTCCTTGGCCTTTACCGTGGTGGGGATCCCGTTCACCTCTCTGGTCCCTGTCCTGGCAAAGGATTCCACGGAACGGACCATGGTGGTATCCTGGAAAAATGTCATGATCCAGGTGGGAAGATTATTCATCACATCCTTTGCGCTCCCGATCGTGGAAGCATTCGGCGGCGGCGCGGCCGGCTGGGGAAGGTTCGGAGCGCTGGTCGGTATCATCATCACACTCTGCTTCTGGTGTGTGGCATGGGGGCTGAAGCCTTATGATACCATTGATCTGGCGATAGAAAAACCGAAGGTAAATCTGTGGAAGGAAATGTACCTGATCACCAAAAATAAACCTCTGCTCATGCTGATGCTGGCCTTTGGTACGGACATGATCGCAAATTCCACACTGCTTGCTGTCAATATGTACTATTTTAAATACGTACTGAACCGGGTGGATCTGGTTCCGGTTACATCCATCGCGCTGACAGTGACAGGAGTTCTGGCAAACCTTGCAATCCCATATCTGACCGGGAAAGCAGGAAAGAAACGGCTTTACTGGTGGGGGAGCCTTTTGTCAATCCTTCCTCTGGCAGTCCTGATGATCAAACCGATTGTCCCAAGTTCTGCGCTGATCGTACTGATCACACTGTTTGGACTGATTTCAACGGTTCCAAGCGCACTGGCATGGGCCATGCTTCCGGACTGTGTGGATTATGCGGAATATATTACCGGAGTCAATGGAAATGGAGTCGTATCTTCTACCTTTTCCTTTATGAATAAATTCTGCGGCGCGATCGGCTCCTTTCTGGCAAGCTACCTGCTTGGAATCTTCGGATTTGAGGCGAATCAGGAACAGACAAAAACCGTACTATTTGTAATTGTATTCTTAAGGTTCGGAGTTCCGATCCTTGGATATATTGCCTCCCTGGCCTCCATGCATTTTTATGAGCTGACAGACGAGAGAAACCGGGAAATCCGCAGGGCGCTGGATGAAAGAGCGGGAAAGGAGGTCTGATCTATGGGAAAACCGAATATTTTACTGATCACTACGGATCAGCAGCGATACGATACCATTGCGGCAATGGGGTACGATCATATGGTGACTCCGAATCTGGACCGGCTGGCAGCGGAGGGCTGCTGCTTCCCGAATGCCTATTCCTGCAATCCGGTCTGCATGGCGGCGCGGCACAATATTATTACCGGGCTTCCGGCGAGATACCACGGCTTCGACGACAATTATTTTGAGGATGATCCGAAAGTCATTCCCTATCATCTTCCTACATTTCCTCAGATATTGTCCGACCATGGATATGATACGATCGCAGTTGGAAAAATGCATTTTCAGCCGTGCAGGCGGTACAATGGATTTACAAAGATGGAGCTGATGGAAGAGATTCCGAGGAATCTGGAGGACGATGAATATGCAAAGTATCTCAAGGAACATGGATTCGGAAAGGTACAGAGCATCCATGGAGTACGCCATTTACTGTATATGCTGCCCCAGCGCTCCCTGATTGACGAAGCCCACCATGGAAGCTCCTGGGTAGCGGAACGGAGCATCCATTATCTGAAAGAAAATGCCGGAAAACGCCCCTTCTTCCTGTGGTCCAGTTTTATTGCGCCCCATCCCCCCTTCGATGTTCCGGATGGCTGGGCAGACCTCTATAGGGGAAAGGAGCTGCCGCCGTTAAAGGAATCAAAGACACCGATCTCCGCGGCGGCAGAAGGAAAAAAATGCATTGCGGATTATCCGGACGAAACCTGTCTGCGCAGAGCCAGAGAACTATATTATGCATCCATTTCCTTCGTGGATCACAACATCGGGAAGATCATCCGGCAACTGAAAGAATCCGGCGAGTATGACAATACTTTGATCTTGTTTACCAGTGATCATGGAGAAATGCTGGGGGACTATGGAACTTTCCAGAAGATGCTTCCCTATGACAGCTCCGCACGGATCCCATTTATCGCCAGATATCCGGAAAAGCTGGATGCAGGAAGTACAGATGAGAGGTTTGTGGATCTGAACGACTTGCTTCCCACATTTCTGGACCTGGCGGGAGCGGATTATCCGGAACCGGGTATTCTGCCGGGGGAATCCATTTTTGCAGAAGAAGGAGAGAAGGACCGTTCGGTGCAGTATGTGGAATTTGGACACGGCGGCAGTCGCTGGATCAGTCTGAGGAACCGGCGGTATAAATACAACTATTATTATGGGGGCGGCCAGGAGGAACTGTTTGATCTGGAACAGGATCCGGATGAGACGATCAACCTGCTCTATAAAGATCCAGGGGTCGATATCCTTGCAGTGAAGGAAGAACTGCGGGCGCGGCTGACCGGATATGAGGAGCGGTATGGGCTGGAAGGATACGTCCGGGGGGAGAAGCTTGCTGTGTTTGAGGAGAGCGCACCTTTCTTTTATCGTGAGAACAATCCTCCGATCTTTCCGGGGAAGCAGGATTCGGAGTATCTGACACGGGAGGAAGAGATTCGGAGGGCAGTGGAGCGGGAAACGGTTGTGAAGCTGGAAGAACTGGATGTTCCGTACTTTGCGGAGCGGGGGACGTTGGATGAAGGGAAGTTGTTTCCCGGATAAAAGTCTTGAAATAAAAAATTCGTTTTGAAAAAATATGAAAGCGTTTTACGGGAGAGATTATGGAAGAAAATGTATACAAAAATCTTTATGAAATCGTAAATATAGTAGAACGTGAGAAAGACCGTGCAGATCTGGATGCAGTGCGCCTTCTCCTAAACGATCGGATGCGCCTTCGAACCGTGCCCAGGGAAGAACCGATATTCTACATCGAGGACGGAAAAGACCTGGTATATTTTGTACTCCGCGGAAGCTACATCAATTATCGTGTTTCTTTAAATGGAAAAATGAACATTTTAGGGCGCGAAAAAGCGCCGGTATGGAGCGGCGTAGACCGGGCAGTCAATGCATCCAATATCAATTTTACAGAAAATAAAACGCTGGAAGAATGTGTTGTCCTGGAGATCAATGCAAAATATTTTATAGAGGCCTTGGAGCATGACGGCCGTTTCGGATTATACATGATCAAAAATATCCTGGATAAGATGACGGATATCTCAGAAAAATCTGACCGCCTGCTGTTCCATGACACGAATGAACATTTTGCCTGGTTTATTTTGAAATACTGGAACGACCACCATGATGCCGCTGGAATCTGTCGGATTGAGATGAAAAACGCGGATCTGGCCGAGGAGGCTGGGATCAGCCAGAGATCCCTGTACCGGATTCAAAATGCGTGGAGGAACGAAGGGCTGATTTCCGTGAAAAAGGGAAATATTGTGGTGACGGCTGAGCAGGTCAGGAGACTTCGGAAGCGGTTTGGGATGTAAGATCAGGGATAAAGGCCTGCCGGAAAATACTGTCTGCCTGCAATTGATTGTTGTAAGATTTGGTGAATTGCAGGCAGACAGTCATTTTCCGACAGCCTTATTTCAGAAGTTCTTTCCGTGGATTTATTCGTTTGATTTTTTAAGGAGCCTGATCCGTGCGGGAAAATTTATTTCCGGATCCAGATCGGACTGGACCATGCCTGATGTTCATCTTCCTGTGTAACCCTTAGATAATACGTATCTTCCTTCTCACCAGCTGCTCGTGTAAAGGCAAAATCACAAGCCCGGCTGTCCGGCTCTTCCGTCAGGATCACCTCATTATTGCAGAGTACTTCCACTTTCACCTTATCAGTTCCCAGTACGCTCACGGCAAATTCCGCCTTATCCTTAACCTGGAGAATCTGTCCCATCTCAGATCCGTTTGCCCGGAAGGAGACCAGGATGCCTGCACCAGTTGTTGCATATGTAAAACGGTCATAAAGGTTGTCCCATACGGTTTCGTTGCTCAGTTCCTTTACGAAAGAAACCGCAATCCCGCCTTCCACACCATGCTCCATCTGGTGGGAGTCGCTTCCGGCGGTGAAGCCCATGTGATAGCCGCGCTCCAAGGCATCCTGCACGCTGCAGTGCTCGATCTGCATATTATTTTTCGTATACTTGGAATAGTTTCCGTAGTATTCGAAAGGCGCGTGCCGGGAAAAAATCTCCACCATCCTCTGGATCTCTTCATCGTGAAATGCCCAGTCCGTTGCAGCGCTGACCAGCTTCCAGCTTGCGGCCGGATGGTGGGGAAAGGCCATGGCTTTATACTTTGCCGGAGCATGTCCGCCCGCCGCGGAGAGATCTGCGTTCCGGGATCCGTTTTGCGTATATTTTTTCAGGCTCTCAAACAGCCGGTCCGGCGTCATGCCGCCCTCATCGCCGGAACGGAAGATATCGCCGTCACAGTCCCGGTAATAGATATTTTTGTGGCCGTAATCATAACGGTACTCATTTGGCGTCCATTCATAGGCCAAAAGCGCGGCCATCTCATTTTTGACATTGAACATGTGGGTGGCAGTGCGGATCCACTCCCATTCTGACTGACTCAGCCAGTCCGGATAACAGTCGTGATCCGTCAGTGCCGTAAAGTCCAGATTCGCCCAGACCTTCGCAATGTTAAAATATTGATCCAGTTCGCCGACGCCGTCCGTCATGCCGCTCTGTCCGTGGATATCGCCGAATACAGGATACATTTCCTGATATCCGTTCTTTTTCAGCCATGCTTTTGTCTCTGCTTCACCGATCCGGGTCAGTGTCTTCGGAGCTTCGATGGGACGGCAAAAGGTATCGGATACAAGCTCGGCTTCCGTATCCGTATAATGCTCATATTCCGCACCGGGCAGCCAGGTATAGACTACCTGCGCATGTCGGTGTGGTTTATGGCCGTTCTTGTTGGCAAACTGCCATACCAGGCGGATGGTGCCCTCCTCATCCAGAAGGATCTTCTGGTTGGACGCAAAGTTCTGGTCGTCATAGGTCATGACAACAGGATCCTCCCATTGCCCGTTCCCTTTATATTTTCTCACATGCAGCTTGGTCTTTCCCCAGGAGTAGGTATAGACGATCTGCCCCTTGCGGTTGGATGCGATATCCACGTCCTGATACCAGTCGATGCCTTCGGCAAAGCAGACACGGTTTTCGGTCTGGAGAATCCCATCTACGACCCGCAGCTCAGCACTGTGATAAGAGAACGCGGCGCCGTGGTCAAAATCATACCAGCATACCACCGCTCTGTCCTTTGCAGCCGCGGCAGCCGGACAGGATGCCCATGCCGTTTCAGAAGTGCTGACCTTCTGCTCCGGAGTCCATACACCATCGACACAGGCCCTTGCAAGAATATCATAATTGGTTCCGTTGAAGCTGTCATAGACAACATATTTGACTCCGTCTTCCGTGATACAGAGATACGGACGATAGCATTCTTCGGAAAGGGAGATGATCTCCGTCTTCGTCTCTTCCTCTGCTCCAAGTACAGCCATCAGGATCTCGCCCTTGTGAGTTCCCTGGCGGTTCCACAGCAGATACACATCATCCTTGTTAATGTAAAGGAACGGATAGAAGAGTGCTTCCCCGGATTCCGCGCATTTCACCGGTCCATATTCCCCGTTTTCATACCATCTGTAATAAATGTGCCAGGTTCCGATACCATGCTCTGCCGGATCACATTCGCTCCAGGCGTACCACACCTTATTTCCCTGGGCGGCGCATACCGGTTTTAAGGCTTCCCCGGAGAGGGAGAGACGGACCGGATGACCCGGTTTTCCATCCTCCATTTTTGCCGCCCAGGCAGTATCGTGACGGTTTTTATATTCCTGCCAGCAGACGTAGAGGGAGCCGTCCTCTGTCATGGCAGCGGCAGGATACTGGCAGCTGGACTGCCAGATGTCTGTAAGTTCCATGGAATATTTTTGATTTAATTCATTCATGATTCTAAACCTCTTTTCTGTTATATTGTCAATCGTCCTCATGCTTTCCTACACCTGCCGGAGGAGTAATTTTCTTTACGCCAAAAGTGAGTACCAGAAGTGTCACAACATAAGGTATCGTCTGGATCAGCTGGGACGGCACACCCATTCCCTGCAGATTGATCTGGATCGCGTCGCAGGCTCCGAAGAGCAGTCCGCAGCCGACCACCATGACCGGATGATACCTGGCAAGGATCATGATCACAACAGCGATATATCCGCGCCCTGCAGTCATATCCCGGACAAACATATTCAGATGGTCCACGGAGAGGTACGCGCCGCCCAGACCTGCTAAAAGTCCGCAGACAAGTACGCCGGTATATTTTATTTTATGGACTGCGATTCCCATGGAGGCCGCAGCCTTCGGATTTTCTCCGACCATACGAAGCCGCAGCCCGAACCGTGTCTTGAACAGTATGATCCATTCAGACGCCACTGCCGCGAGCATGATATAAAACAGCGGGGATCCCAGTACGCCCTGTTCAAAGGATGCTACCTGGGGAGAGCTTGCCTTGCTGCTCCATAATAGCTGCATCAGCAGAGTCGTGACAGCAAGTACCAGAAGATTTAAAGCAATCCCGCTGATCACCTGATTTACTTTATATCTGACACACAGCAGGCCATGAAGAAATCCCAGGACCATTCCGCCGAAAACTCCGCATAAGATCCCAAGCCATACATTTCCGGTAAAAAAGCTTCCCAGTACGGCGAAAAATGCGCCTGCCATCATCATACTTTCCAACCCCAGCGCCATAATACCGCATCGGACGGAGATGACGCCCCCAAGCCCTGCCAGGATCAGAGGTACAGACATATTCAATGTTGCCAATCCGATTGATATCAACTGATTCATGAAGCATTTCCCCCTTTCCGTTCCTTTCTGACACGGTCCATGCGCATCAATTCCCTTACAAGCAAGGGTGCTGCTACAAAGATGATCACGAATGCCTGAATGACATTAATAAACTCTGTCGGGACACTGGTGGTACGGTTTAAATGCATGCTGCCCGCACGGAGCGCGCCGAAGATAATGCCTGCCGCGATTACACCGGTGGGACTGTCCGATGCAAGGGCAGCTACTGCGATCCCGTCAAATCCGTATCCCGGGGAAAAGCCGTCAACAAACCGGTGATTGACACCCAGGATCAGGCTTCCGCCTGCAAGTCCGGCGATTGCGCCGCTGATCGCCATTGCGATGACCATCATCTTTCCCACCGTAATGCCGGAGGTTGCAGATGCCTTCAAACTCAGCCCTACACAGCCGATCTCATATCCGAGGACGGTCTTTTCCTGAAAATACTTAAATACAAAACAGGCAAGAACCGCAATAAAAATAGCAATTGTCAGCTGATATTTCGGAAAGATCCTGGGAAGGAACGCTGCTTCCGCGATTTTTTCAGACTGGGCCAGGGATCCTTCTGCTTTTAACGGATAGTTTACCAGATAGGATACCACATTCAATGCAACGGTATTGAGCATGATCGTTGCGATCACTTCATTGGATCCGAACCGGACTTTCAAAAATCCTACCAGACCGGCATACAGACCGCCTGCAATTGCGGATGCGATCAATGCAAACGGGATCCAGATCATACCTGGCAGATTCAGCGGAAGCAGCCCGATAACAGCCGCCATCATAGCACCTGCCTGCAGCTGGCCTTCAATTCCAAGGTTGATGAGTGATGCCTTTTTCGCTGCCGTAAAAGCAAGCCCGGTAAAGATCAGGGGCGTTGCCTGGATCAGTGTCTGAGCAACCGCGCGCGTACTTCCGAACGCACCGACCGCGATCGCACCGAATGCTTCGAACGGATTGTATCCGCAAAGGGCAATGATCACACCACCTGTAAGGAGTGCCAGCAAAAGTGCGCGCGCTGACATATTATCTGTTAATTTTCGTAGTTTCGTTTTCATCTGTTATTTCACGCCTCCCTGCCTTCCGCTGGTCATCAAGAGACCAAGAGTGCTGTCTTCAAACTCCTCCGGCCTGCCTTCCGCCACGATCTGTCCGTCATACAATACGGCCATCCGGTCGCTGAGACATTTTACTTCATCCAGATCTGCCGAGATCAAAAGAATCGCTTTTCCTCTATCGCGCAGATTCAGAAGCCGATTGTGGATATATTCCATGGCCCCGATATCTACGCCGCGGGTCGGATGTGCAACGATCAGCGCATCCGGATCTTCACTGAACACTCTGGCAAGCACTACCTTCTGCTGATTTCCTCCGGACAGGGCATTGCAGAGCACGTCCGCGTCCGGTGCTTTGATTCGGAAATCTTCTACCAGCCGGGCCGAATATGTATCAATTTCTTTTTTCTTTAAAATCCCTTTTCTGGAAAACTTTTCTCTGCGTTCATATCCCAAAATGATGTTATCCGCAATGGAACGTTCCAGGATCAGCCCCTGTGTCATACGGTCTTCCGGTATATGTCCGATTCCTGCCTCTATAAAATCCCGGGCATTTCCCCTCAGGGGTTTTCCTTCCTTTGTCACGGTTCCCTGATCCGGAGCCTGACAGCCTGTCAGCACATCGATCAGTTCGCTTTGTCCGTTTCCTTCAATCCCCGCAAGACCGAGGATCTCGCCCTTATAGAGAGTCAGGCTGATTCCTTTCAGCACGTCCTTGCCCCTGCTGTGCAGCATAAGGCCCGTTGCCTCCAGGCAGGCTTCTTTCCTGTCCTTTGCCCGTCTTATGATTCCCAGCGATACATCGCGGCCGACCATCATCCGGGCCAGATCGTCCTCGTTGGCATTTTCCACGGGAACGTTGGACTCGATCAGGCATCCGTCCCGGAGGATAGACATGCTGTCCGCAATTTCGAGGGTTTCTTTTAATTTATGCGTAATGATCACGATACTTTTTCCCTGTTTTTTTAATTCCCTCATGATGGTAAATAGTTCCTCAACCTCCTGCGGAGTCAGCACTGCCGTAGGCTCGTCCAGAATCAGAATTTCCGCGCCATGGTAGATCGCTTTCAAAATTTCTACCCTTTGCTGTTCCCCTACGGAAAGATTTTCGACCTTTTCGGATGCAGAAATCTGAAAATTATATTTGGCGATCAGCGCTTCCACTTCCTCACGCGCCTTATTCTCGTCCAGGAAGATCCCTTTTACCGGCTCCTGTCCGATGATGATGTTTTCCATGACGGTCATAACAGGGGTCAGCATGAAATGCTGGTGGACCATGCCGATTCCCAGCTCGATGGCCTGCCTGGAGTTTTTGATCTCTGCTGTTTTCCCCATGACCTTGATTTCACCGGCATCTGGCTTGCACATTCCGTACAGGACTTTCATCAAGGTGGACTTTCCGGCGCCGTTTTCTCCCAGAAGGGAGTGGATCTCGCCCTTTTTCAAGACAAAATCCACCTGGTCCAATGCACGGACCAAAGGATACTGTTTCGTAATGCCTTTCATTTCTACCGCATTCATTGCAATACCTCCGTGTTCATCCGCTATTTCTCATAGTGATTTTCTGAGATCCAATTCTCTAAGTCCTCACGGTTATCACAAAGTGTAAGCTCTCCGCTCAATACTTTTTCCTTGATATCCTCGATGGTAGTCAGGATTTCCTCTGGTATTTCCACATCAGAATCTTCCGTGGAGTATCCGACAGCGCCTTCCTTCAAACCGCTGACATGAAGTCCGGGTTCCCATGTCCCTTCACAGAAATCTTTGATCTCCTTATAAACGATCTCGTCCACATTGCGGATGGACGTTGCAACGATATGCTCCGGTTCTTCACTGTTCTGGTTTGCACCCACACCAAATGCATACGCATCTGCTTCTTTTGCCGCAGAGAAGACGCCGATTCCGGATGCGCCTGCAATATGCTGGACAAAATCCGCTCCTCTGTTGTACATGGACAAGGCAATTTCTTTTCCTTTTCCTGGGTCATTAAATTCACCAACGGTTGCCTCCAGAACTTCCACATCCGGATTCACGTATTTTGCTCCTGCAATAAAACTGGTCGCGCCTTCCATGAGGGTTGGAAATTCCTTACCCAGGACAACGCCGATCACATTTTCATCGTTTGCCTTTTCCATATCGCTTTTTGTTCCAAGTCCGGCAAGCACACCGCTGAAAAAGGTCTGTTCTGCCCATTTTGTGCTTACGGAACTTACATTCTCCAGTTCTAATGTAGAATCGATGATCGAAATCTTCTGATCCGGGAACTCTGCATTGACCTCGGTAACGGCCTCATTCTGATCCGAACCGATCACAATGATGAGATCGTATTCTTCCGACTCTGCAAACATGGTATCCATCGAAACAAAATCACTGACAGAAGAAGGCTCTACATAGTCAAATTCAATTCCAAGCTCTTCCTGTGCTTTTACCACACCTGCATAAGACATATCATTAAAGTTCTTGTCCCCCAGACCGCCGGTAGAGAGTACAAGCCCGATTTTTACCTCGCCGCCGTTTCCCGGTTCGTTGGAATTTCCGGAATCCCCGGATTCATTTCCGCTGCCAGAACATCCGGCCAGCAGGCTGGTCATCATAACTGTTACAATTCCCAAAGACATCCATTTTTTTCTTAACATTTTTGTTCTCCTTTTTTTCAGATATTCTTTTCATGTGTTTTTGATAAACTCATTATATGCAATCTGCCCTATAATAAAAAGAAAGCCGATTGACAATATAGAGGACAATCTTAACTTCCTCTTGTTCCAATCGACTCCTTTATAGAACTATTTTGACAATTTGCGACGGAATTGATAACGGGTATCCTCCGGCGATTCTCCCATGTATCTCCGATAAATCTTAGTGAAATATCCCGGCGTTTCGTAGCCTACTTCGTATGCTACCTGATAAATTTTTAAATCTGTGGTCTGCAGCAGCTCCTTTGCTTTTTTCATTCGGATCATCATCAGATAAACACTGAAATTTTCTCCGGTCTCTGCCTTGAACAGCCGGCTCAGATATTCGGAGGAACGATATACATGCCTGGCCACATTTACAAGTGAAATATCTTCCATATAATGCTCTTCCAGATATTCCAGTACATCCTGTATCACGCGGGAGTAGGACGGATTCGGCGTATCAGGAGGCAATGCTTCGTCTGCCGCCTGCTCCTGTCCCTGCGCAATTTCAGCTGAAGCTTTTACAACATGGGCTGCCGTTGTTTTTTGCCGTTCCTCATAAATGGCAGACAGCTCAGCCATCAGCTCTTCGCCCCGGAGCTCTGACTTCAGCAGATATCTTTTTGCCCCATAGGAAACAGCCTTCTGCGCATAGGTAAATTCCGCATGGTTTGTTAATATAATAAATACAGTGTCCGGCTGCTCTGCCGAGATCTTCTGCAGTAATTCCACACCATCCATGACCGGCATCCGGATATCGGAAATCACGATCTGGGGACGGCTTTTCAGAAACATCTCATAAGCTTCCTTTCCGTTCCGTGCCGAACCGGCAACCGTAAACCGTTCATCCCCGGCATGCTCGATACAAAACTGGATCCATTCCCGAATCGGTGTTTCGTCATCTACGATCAGAATATCCATTTCCGTTCCCTTCCTTTTCTTCTGTCTCTGCTTTTTCCACAGGCAATGTAAGGCTCACCGCGGTTCCTTTCCCCGGGGCGCTGTCGATCCAGAGACCGTATTTTTCACCATAGATAAGCTGGATCCGTTCTTTCACGTTGCGGACGCCTATTTTATTCATGTTCAGCTCCTTGGCCAGAACTTCATCAATCTTCTCCTGGGACATGCCGGAACCATTATCTTCAATCATGATCTTGAATCTCTCATCCTGTATCCATGCGGAATAAGTAATTCTTGCGGCATCCGCGTTTCCGACACTGTAAAAAATTGCGTTTTCCACGATCGGCTGTGTGATGAAATTCGGGATCAGGCATGGCAATGTCTCTTCATCTATATGGTACTCAAACTCAAACTGTCCCGCATAGCGCATACTCTGCAGGTTCACGTATTCCCGGATCGTTTCCGCTTCATCTGCAAAGGGAACAAATTCTTCCGAACGTGATAAGGTCCGGCGGAGCAGCTTTGAAAAATTCAGCAGCATATTTCCTGCTTTTTCACTCTTATTCATTTCTACATAAAAGCGGATAGAGCTTAAGGTATTGTAAATAAAATGGGGGTTGATCTGGGCGCGAAGAAAATCCAGTTCTGCCAGACGTTTCCCCTTTTCAATCTCACGGATCTTCTTGACCTGCTGATCGATCCTTTCCACCATGATATTAAAAGAATCCGCGATCTGCCCAAATTCATCTTCCTGCTTTACATCTGCCCGAGCCGAAAAATCTCCGCCTGCGGCCAGGACCATTTTCTGTTCGATCTCTTTTACCGGCAGGAGAGTCTTTCCGGAATAATACCGGAACATAAAAAATGCAATGATGACCCCTGCAAGAATTCCCGCTGCCATAAAATGGATTACGCGGTTCAGATTATTCCACACATCCTGTATCTCAACCTGCTCCAGAAGATACCAGTCTGTCCGCGGAATCCGTTCATATAAAAAGGCCGATACGGCCGTATTGGCATATGAAATATAATAACCGGCATTCTGATCGGATTTTCTGGTATCGACCTTTCCTTCGGGTATGTATTTGCATCCGATCAGCCTTTTATCCCTGCTGGATATGATTCTCCCATCCTCATCCAGGACACAGAATTGCCTGGAATCCCCATCAAGCTCCATGTAGGTTTTCCATAATTCCTTTTCGCTGACCTTTACAAGCATATAGCCGTAATGCTCTTCTGTAAGAAGATCACGGACCTCCTGGATGATCTGAAACGTATATCGATACAATCCCTTTTCATCCTCTTCAAAAGCCCAGGACAACAGGATCGGATTCTGGGGAGTCTGCGCGTCGTCAGCTTGCACGCCCTGGTAAAGCTGATGGAGGCGCTGGTAATGATACGGGCTTTTTTCCGGATACACCCATCCCCTTTTTCCTGCAAAAAATACCTGGACAGCCCGTCCGGTCTGATAGTCATGCCATGTGATTTCATTGATCCTGCTTTTGATATCATTTCGAAGCGTGACTTCATTGCTGCCTGCCGCAATTTCCTCCACGATTTTGGAATCAAAGGCAAGCGCGTCACTGAAAGCCAGAACATCACTGAGCAGACGCGATGTGCTTTTTGCGGTTTGCCGTAATACAGACTGGTTCAATTCAATCAATTCATGGCCGATTACGGTTCTGGTATATCCGGTGATCAAGATCCCCAGGATTACGAGGATGACGATCATTGTTACCAGCATATTAAAAAATATTCGTTTGATATAACTCTTTTGTATCTTCATATCATCAATTATACAGAACTTAAAAAAAATTACAAGAAATAATTTGATAAGGTCATTTGGCCTTTTCTGATATCTGTAATTTCGGTATGATGCATATTGATTACAGATAATTTGACGGAAATTCAGCGTATACAGGCTGCTTTCGTCAGAGAACCAGCGTGTCAGAAAGGACTGCGCGTTTTTTCAGGAGAGGAGACCACACTATGACAATGAAGGAATTTGCAGGCAATGCAGAGCGTATCATCAAAGACCCGACACTGACCTTTAAACAGAGGTGGAATGCGCTGTCAAAGGCAGCGGAAGACAGCTATGATCCGGTAAAATTGACAGAGGAGACACAATATTTTGCGGATAAAGGGATTGTTTTTGATATGTTTGAAGGAAAGGCGGCTTACCGCCCCAGATATGTAACGATGGATTTTGATCTTTTTATGAAGCAGGGCAGTCATTTTTTGATGCTGGAGCCCCCGTCCGACATCTGGGAAGCGGTTTCCAATCTGCTGATCATGTATCATCATGTGCCGTCCTCCATTGGACCGGCTGTGTATATCGGGCACCTGGACCGGCTGCTGGATCCATTTGACCGGGATGAGGCAGAGACCCGAAAAGCCGTAAAATTTCTACTTACCCATGTGGATCGGGTGATTTCTGATTCTTTCTGCCATATGAATATCGGCCCGTATGATACGCGTACCGGGAGGATCATTCTGGAATTGACAAAAGAAATGAAACGTCCTGTGCCGAATCTGTCCCTCATCTATAACGAACATACCAGTGATGAATTTGCATCCCTGGCAATTTCCTGCGGTCTGGAAGCATCCAAGCCGAGCTTTGTCAATGACCGGATGTATCGGGAAGACTGGGGGGAACGCTATGCAGTTGCAAGCTGCTATAACGTACTGCCGATCGGCGGAGGCGGTTATACCCTTGGAAGGCTGAACCTGAAAAATATGGCTCTGCTGGCCCTGGAGAAAAAGCTTGCATTGGAAGCAACACTGCAGGAGCTGCTCCCGCGGGCAGTGAGGGCGCAGTGTGAACAGATGGATAAACGCATTCAATATATGGTTGATGACTGCGGCTTTTTCCGAAATTGTTTCCTTGCGAAAGAAGGATTGATTCAGAAAGACCGTTTTGTCGGTATGTTTGGCATGGTGGGGCTTGCGGACTGCGTAAACCTGCTGCTTGGACGGACAGAAAAGGGCAGCCGTTTCGGAAGCAGCGAAGAAGCGAACCGTCTGGGGGAAAGGATTGTGGACATCATCCAGGAAAAAGTATCTGCATACAAACCGGTTCATGGGACATTTGCCCTTCACGGGCAGGTCGGGATCGCGGAAGACAGGGATGTTACGCCAGGCACCAGAATCCCCGTCGGAGATGAGCCGGATCTGGCGTCTCATCTGTCTGTTACGGCGAGAATGCAGAAGCATTTTTCAGCCGGCACTGGAGATCTGTATCCATTTGAGGAGACGGCGAAATTAAATCCGGAGGCGATTCTGGATATCATCAAGGGAGCATTCGCGCAGGACATGCGTTACATTTCCTATTATTCCTCTGACTCCGATGTGATCCGTGTCACAGGATACCTTGTGAAAAAATCAGATATGGAAAAGCTGGAACAGGGAGATCAGGTTGTGGCAGATACCACTCCCTTCGGAGTGGGAGCGAAAAAAGGACTGCGGATTTTGGAAAGGAAGGTGAATCAGCTATGACTGCCTTTGCCCCAGTCAACCGTATCATTCCATCCTCGCTGGTAGACGGTCCGGGCAACCGGGTGGCCATTTTCCTGCAGGGATGCGGATTTTCCTGTAAATATTGCCATAATCCGGAGACGATACATCAGTGCTGCGATTGCGGAACCTGTATTGCATCCTGCGGAACACACGCGCTTTCCATGGAAAATGGGAAAGTGAGATGGAATCCGGACCTGTGCTGCGGCTGTGATACGTGCATCCAAATCTGCCCCCGCAGTTCCAGTCCCAAAACCCGCCTGCTGGATTCCGGGCAGGTTCTGGAAGAAATCAGACTGCCCCTTACATTTGCACGGGGAATCACGGCATCCGGAGGGGAATGCACGATGCACAGCCATTTTTTATCCGAACTGTTTGCACGGGTACATGAGATGGGAAAGACTACATTTATTGATACAAACGGACAATCTCTTTTACGGGAGATGCCCTGGCTGATGCAGGAAACAGACAAAGCCATGCTGGATATCAAATCGACAGACAGTACGGAGCACCGGATGCTTACCGGATGTCCGCCGGATGCGGTCCTGGATAATCTGGATTATCTTCTGCGTACGGATAAGCTGTTTGAGATCCGGACGGTTGTCGTATCCGGACTTCTGGACAGCGACCGGACGGTAGACGCTGCGAGCCGTATGATCGCATGCAATCCTTCCGTGCGATATAAGCTTATCCGTTTTCGGGATTGGGGAGTACGGGGAGAATTGGAAGGCCAGCCTTCACCGTCTATGGAACAGATGGAAAAGCTGGCCAGGATTGCGCAGTTTAATGGAGTAAAAGATATCGTGATCATATGACAGAGCGCCAACATCATTTGATATATGTATTGAGAAATGCACTTAGCTTTTGATATTGTCCGAAGGACAGGGTCAGCCTTTTCCGGCTGGATGAGAGCATTCCCTTCTCTTTCAGGGCCTGGATACTTCGGCCGGCAGTCCTCAGGCTGACAGCCGTTTTTCCGGCAATATCCTGGTAGGTCTGGAAGATCGTTACAGTTTCCTGGGCCTGTGCGTGTTCCCGGTAATATTCCTCCAGAAAGCAGGCAACCCGGCTCAGACCGTCTTTATAAAAATAGTTTCCGGTGCTGCCGGAAAGACGGTAAAAATCGCGGGCAAGTACATACACTGCCGCACGCAGAGCTTCCACATGATTCTGGATATAATCATATACCGGAGCGATGTCCAGCTGAAACATTTCAACCCTTGTCTTGGCAGTCAGGCTTGCCGCGTATCGCTCCTTCCGGGCCAGAAGCTCCAGAAGGCCGACATAACCGTTTTCGCTGGTACATTCAAAATATTGAAAATCATTTCCATTATCAAACTGCCGGATTCCTCTTACAGTGCCGGATTTGATAAAATAAATGTGCTCCACCTCATCACCCATGAGCAGGATGACAGATTCCGGTTCATAGGTGATGATATGCCCTTTGTTTAAGATTTCTTCCGGCAGGATCGTGTAGTCAAATATGATATTTTCGTTATACCGGTCCCACAAACGGGATAACTGCTTTTTTCCCATTGCTTAATATCCTTCAATCTGCCCGTTATCTCCCTGTTCCGCTTTCGCCAGCTTTACGATTCGGCTCGTTCCAAGCCTGGACGCTCCAAGCGCTATAAATCTTTCGGCATCCTCGAAGGAACGAATCCCTCCGGCCGCTTTTATTTTTACATCCGGACCGACGTGCTTTGAAAAAAGTTCCACATCCTCAAAGGTGGCGCCGGCTGTGGAAAATCCGGTGGAGGTTTTGATATAATCTGCGCCTGCAGCGGTCACGATTTCGCACATTTTAATCTTTTCTTCTTCTGTCAGAAGGCAGGTTTCAATAATGACTTTTAAGATTTTTTCTCCGCAGGCAGTTTTGACCTGACGGATCTCATCTCCAATCCGGGCAGATGCCTTGTCTTTTAAATCTCCGATATTGATGACCATATCGATCTCGGCCGCTCCATTCGCGATTGCGTCTTGTGTTTCAAATACTTTGACTGCGGTCGTCTGGTATCCGTTCGGGAATCCGATCACCGTACAGACCGGCATCCGGCCTGCCAGATAGTCACCGGCACGTTTTACATATGACGGCGGGATGCATACGGATGCCGCACCGTAAGTACAGGCGTCATCGCACAATTCTTTGATCTCATTCCAGGTTGCTCCCTGTAATAATAAAGTATGGTCTACCGCCTGGAAAATTTCTTTTTTATTCATAGTGAAAAACCTCCTGCTATTCAATGATGTAGCGACACTGTTCTGTAAGTTGTCTCTGTAGCTTTGTTCCTTACAGTACTTCTGTCAGCGCAGTATTCAGCACTTCAACAAATACTTTCTTTACGCGGGCCGCAGTTTCTACAACCTCTTCATGGTTCAGAGGCTGATCCAGGATTCCTGCGCCGAAGTTTGTGATGCAGGAAATTCCCAGCACCGGGATTCCGCAATGCGCACAGACAATCGCTTCCGGCACAGTGGACATGCCGACCGCGTCTGCCCCGAGAATCCTTGCCATACGTACCTCCTCCGGGGTTTCATAGCTGGGGCCGGAGAACATCATATACACACCCTCTTCCAGATGGATTCCCTTTGCGGCGGCAGCGGCTCTGAGGCTATCCCGGTACTCTTTCTTGTAGATCTGGCTGACATCAGGGAAACGGGGGCCGTCCTCTTCAAAATTTTCTCCTAAAAGCGGATTACTTCCGGAGTAGTTGATATGCCCCCGGATCATCATCAGGGTGCCGGGTTCAAATTCCTGATTTACACCTCCGCAGGCGTTGGTCAGCACCATTTTCTGAACGCCGAGGCGTTTCATGATCCGCACCGGCAGAGTGATCATCTTCTGGCTGTAGCCTTCGTAATAATGGACGCGTCCCTGCATGGCGATCACGTGGCGTCCTCTGCACATACCGATCACAAACTGCCCTGTGTGTCCCGCTACGGTAGAAACCGGAAAATCCGGAAGATCACGGTAGGGAATGACGACCGGATTTTCGATTTGGTCTGCGTAGTCTCCCAGACCGCTCCCCAGGATCAGACCGATCTCCGGTTCAAAATCCGTTCTTTTACGGATGATCTGTACTGCATTTGTAATGATTTCCATTTCATGTTTCATTGTAAAACCTCCATGTACATACTTTGGTATTTCCGTTTTTCTGCTGTTATTATACTCATATCTCAATAGAAGAAAAAGAAACGCTGAAAACATTTTCTAAAAGTTTTTTGACTTCTTTAGGCGATATGATTTGTAAGATGGTTTATTTATACGATTTTTTTGATATCCTGTTATGGATTTGACATTCCTGTTGTATTACTTTCTCTTTTCCTCCAACTCTTTCAAGATTTCCGCATACCGCTGATCCGTTAACTTATAGAAAGACATTGATATGACAGAAGCAATATACCCCAGGATCGGCACGCCGAAGCGGAGGAAAAGAATCATGCCCAATACAATTTCCGTCTGTTCCTGATTCGCCACAAAGCCAACCAGACCCAAAAGGAAGCTGGTAAGAAATCCGCCCAGAGCGCTTCCCATTTTGTTGCAGAATGTAAAAGCAGAGGTTACCAGTCCATTTCCCCGGATTCCGAATTTCCATTCCGCATAGTCCACACAGTCCGGCAGCATGGCCCATCCCAGCGCGCTTGGAACGCTGGAGATCAATCCAAGGACAGCCATCCATACGATCAGCAGCCAATCGGAAGAGTGGGGATTGATCCACATCAGCGCCAGAGGCACAATGGATAAAAGGCTGGTGAACCAGTAAGTCTGCTTTTTGCCGAACTTTTTACTGATCAACGGAATCAGCGGGATGGAGATGATTCCTGTGGCGGTCAGGGCAAATCCGACGACAGCTACCAGATCCTCCCGGTGCAGCACATATTTGAAAAAGTACATATTTGCGGCACCTAGAGTCGCATTGGCGATCATATCCGTGCTGTAGGCAATGACAAGCATGAGCAGCGGTTTATTCTTGACCAGCAGCCGTATTTCACGTTTGAAATTGACCTGTTCCTTCTTGATCTCCAGATTCATTGTGTCATAAGGCTTGCTCCCCCATGCCGCAATCCAGTAGGAAACCGTCAAAAGCACGCCGATCAGGGCTCCATAGATTGCCCAGCCCTGTTTTCCGCCGCCAAAGAAGTTGACCAGAGGAAGCGCAAGCACTGTGACAAAAAATTTACCGGTCTGCGTCATGGCTGACTTCCAGGCGATGATCACCGTACGCTGGTAAAAATCATCGGAAAGCACAGGTGTCAGCGCGTAATAAGGAATATTGACCGCGGTGCTTGCCAGCGAATAGGAAATGTATACGACATAGACATATATGATTTTCATTGTCGGAGACAGCTCCGGCGCGCTGAAAAGCAGGAAAACAATGACGCCGAGGACCGGGGCCGCAAACATCAGCCAGGGACGGTAGCGCCCGAATCTGCTGCGGGTGTGGTCGGATATCATTCCCATGACAGGATCGGTTACCGCGTCAATGAACCGTGAGGCGAGCATCAGCCCGGCGACGGCCATGGAGCTGACACCAAAGATGTCAGTATAAAAAAATGTTAAAAATGACATGACAAGAGTAGACGTCATCTGAGCGCCCAGACCTCCGAAAGAATATTTGATCACGTCCGGGAAAGCTGCTTTTCTCTGAGTTTGTTCCATAATAATGTTCTCCTTTTGTTATAGTATTCACGTGGACAATTGATGCAGCAATTGATATATGATATTATAAAGCGGAATTGACCCTGCCAGCTATGCCATTTGGCACAGTATGAGACAAAATATAAAAATACAGACCTGAAAAACAGTCTGTAAAATTTATTTCAGATTGTGCCAACTGGCATAGCAAAGAGGCAACCGGCCGAGTATCATAAATATAAATCTTTGGAGAAAAAGATGGAAGAGAAAAACAGATTACTTCAGATCGTATTGCTGGCAAATGAAAAACAAAAAGAAGGAAAATGTCTGACACTGGAACAAGCTGAAAAATTACTAAATGACAGGATGAAGGTTCTCAGGGTTTTAAAAGACGAGTACATTACAACTGAATATATGGAAGCGGAAAAGGTTTACTATGTATTGTCGGGTTCCTTTCTGATGATGCGCAGTTCCAAAGAAGGAAAGAACAGCGTCATGGATCTGAAACGGGCGCCCCAGTTCCTGGGCATAGACAAGGCGGTTGTGCCGGAGGAGGACTACACGTTTTCGGACAATCTGGCAAAAGAAGACTGTCTGGTATTGGAGATAGACAGAGGATATTTTATCCAAAGCCTGAAAGAAGAAGCCGAATTGGGATTTGAGATAATCAGGATTCTGTGCCGGCGCCTGGTGAACGCATCCTACCGTGCGGACCGTATGCTCTTTTATACTAATGAAGAGCAGCTGATGATCTACCTCATTGTCTATTGGTTCAATCATCACGGCGGTCAATCTGAATGTACGGTCAGGCTGAAGAACTCGTACATTGCGGAGGAGATTGGGATCAGCATCCGGGGCTTTTACCGGACATTGGATAAGCTGAAAAAGGAATCGCTTCTGACTGTTGTAAAAGGAAACATCGTGGTGACTCAGGAACAGATCAGGAAAATGAGTTCCCGCTGCGGTGATTTTATGAACTACAAATATCATTTCGAATAACCCCTGAAATCTTCCCTGCAAAAGGAGGATATCATGTCAAAACAACCCAATATCGTATTTATTTTAAATGATCATCAGGCATATCACGGCCATGAGAGGGCGGGGAGCGCGGGCCCACTGCGCCCTCATTTCCAGAAATTCGCGGAAAATGGAATCTCGTTTGAAAATGCCTACTGCGTATCGCCCATGTGCGGCCCGGCGAGAAGAAGCCTTCTCACGGCGCTCTATCCTCATACCCATGGACAGGTACATAATGAAAATGATCCTGCGTACAGCCATGAGGTCTATCTGGACAACCTTGCGGCGGGCGGATACCAGAATTATTATTTTGGGAAATGGCACGCAGGACCGGGATGCGCGTATGATCACCACTGCGAGGGATTGTCGGAAACGGGATATGGAAATCCCTATAATACAAAGGAATATGACGATTATTTGAAAAAGCGCGGACTGCCGAGGGCACAGCACAGGATCGAGCGGGTGTTTGAGCAGGTAGACTTCAAGAAAAAGAATTATTTTCCCAAGCTGAAAGAAGGAGCGCTGTATCAATGCGAGGATTTCTGGTGCGGAGAGCATGCCGTCGGTGTGACGGTGACGCCCAAGGAGACGCATGAGTCCTTCTTCCTTGCGAATCTTGCATGTGAAAAGCTGGAAGAGCTGGCAGCAAGACCGGATGACCGTCCGTTTTCGCTGCGGGTCGATTTTTGGGGACCGCATCAGCCCTTCTTCCCGACACAGGAATTTCTGGATCTGTACGATCCGAAAGAAATCGCCCAATATCCAAATTTTGACAATGACCTCCATGATAAGCCATACACGCTGAAAGAGGAAGCGAACATGCCGATCGGCGATGGAGAACGCATCATTTATCCCAATCCGATCCCATGGGAGCAGTGGCAGGATATTCTGGCACACTGTTACGCGCATATCTCTATGCTGGATGCGGCAGGCGGCGTGATCGTGGATAAGATCCGGGAGCTGGGGCTGGATGAAAATACACTGATTATCTGGTCAACGGATCACGGCGATGCACTGGCATGTCAGGGCGGGCATTTTGACAAGGATTCCCATATGGCGCAGGAGGTAATGCGCATTCCCATGGCCTTGAATTGGAAGAACGTAATCCGATCGGGACAAAAATCAGATGAGCTGGTATTTACCTGCGACATTCCCGCAACGATCGCGGATGTGTCGGGATGCCCGTTCGGAAACCGGGTGGACGGCGAGAGTCTGATGAGACTGGCGGCTTCGGATGCACTGGGAGTGGAAAGCTGGCGGAAGTCACTGCTTTGCGAGACCTATGGCCATGGTTACGGGGTGACGGTTCTGGGACGGATGATAACAGACGGAAGGTGGAAATACGTTGCCACGGAGAACACACTGGATGAACTCTATGACATGGAAGCGGATCCCTATGAATTGAAAAACCTGGCAGTGCTTCCGGAGTACGAAGCGAAAAAACAGGAGATGCGAAAGCTCCTGACAGAACAGCAGGAAAAGGCAAAGGACCCGATCCGGCTGGAACAGCTTCTGAACAATGCATCTGAAAAATAGAGAAAGGGACAGAAACATTATGAATGGGATGAACGTGCTTTTGATCACGGTTGATGATATGAACTATAATTCCATGGGCTGCATGGGCTGTACGGTTCCGAATATCACGCCGAATATTGACCGTCTGGCGGAGGAAGGGATGCTGTGTGAAAATTCTTACGTGGCAGTGGGAGTCTGTCAGCCGTCGCGCTCCGTGCTGCTGACAGGAAGGTACCCCCATAAAAACGGAGCAAGAGGATTTGAGGAGATTGATTACTGCGTCGAGACGCTGACGGAGAGACTGTGCGATTACGGATATTATAACGGAATCATCGGTAAGGTGGATCACCTCCAGCCCAGAGAAAAATTTGCATGGGATTTTGTGGTCAAGACCCTGAATCCGGAAGAAAACTGGGGGCGTGATCCGGAGAAAATGTATGGGCATACGAGAGATTTTCTTCGGGAAGCAAAAGCACAGGGCAGGCCCTTTTTCCTGATGGCAAATTCGCACGACCCACACCGCCCCTTTGCGGGTTCGATGTTTGAGACCCCCGCATATCTCTCCAAATCAGGGAAAAATGTGGAGTATGACCCGGACTGGGAGCAGGGGGAATATTTTCGGGGAAAATACGTAAAGTCCAGCAGATATTACGAACCGGAAGAGGTGGAGGTGCCGGGATTTCTGCCGGATCTGGAGGATGTGCATACGGAGATCGCGGACTACTATTCCTCCGTCCACCGCGGGGATGAGGCCGTGGGGCGTATCCTGCGAGCGTTGGACGACGAAGGCTTTCGGGACAATACACTGGTGATGTTTCTGTCGGACAATGGGGCGGCGCTGCCCTTTGCTAAGACGAACTGCTATGTCAACAGCACAAAAAGCCCGTTTATTTTCCGGCTTCCAGGACAGATCACGGCAGGCCGCCGGACCGGCGCATTGATTTCCTCCATTGATTACACGCCTACGGTATTGGATTATCTGGACATCAATCCAATCGAGGGCGCGGACGGAAAATCATTGAGAGGAATTTTGTCTAAGGGGCGGCAGCACCAGTATGATACAATCTATACGATGTTTTATAAAACGGCTAAGAATGCGGTCACCGGACGCGAACGGCATTTCCCGATGCGGTGCGTGCAGGGGACGGAATATTCCTACATTTATAATGCGTGGGCAGGAAAGGGGGAACCATTTTTAAATGAGTCAACGGCAGGTCTCACGTTCCGGGCCATGAAGGAAGCGGGAGAAACGGATGAGGAGATTCAGAAGAGAGTGGAATTTTTCTTATACCGTACGCCGGAAGAATTTTATGATATCCAACAGGATCCAGACTGCCTTCACAATCTGATCGACAGGGAGGAATATCAGCCATTGATCGAATCATACCGGAAAAAGCTCTATGGCTATATGCTGGAAAGCCAGGACGGGCTGGTGTCGGTATATAAAGAAAAAATACTGGGGACATTGATCTGACCTGGGAGGAAGGTTAAAACACCGTTCTGCAGCTTTTCGGGCCGGGCAGGCATATTTCATAAAGGGGATGTCTGCCCGGCCGCTTTTCATATCGGTTGAATTTATTGCTGTAATTTATAATGCTGCATAACAATATCTCGTGGACAACCTGCATTTCCCGACAGCCCCCTTGCCATTTTTTCGGAACCAATGCATGCGGCAAATCCGGGCACGGCATGAGCACGTTTAAGGGCACCCGTGCTTTACGCCAGAACCTCCACAACCCCGCCTTCCCTGACAGAAACCATCATATCATCCTTCACATATTCCAGAAATTCCTCCCCCAGAGAATCCACCACCGGCATGGTCACATCGTCCAGCCAGACGTCCGCCAGGATCGCCCCGGCCCCGGCCAGGGAATCAATGGGCTCGGAAAACAGCATGCATGCCGGCTGCCGCTTCATGGCACAGGCACAGTACAGCACCAGGCCGCCGGTGGTAGAGCCGATGGTCCTGGGAAGGCACAGGGCTTTTCCGGCCATCTGTTTTTTGTACAGGTCCGGGTTGTTCTGGTCCCCGCAGGTAGCCTCTTTGTCCCCGAATTGAAGCGCCTTCTGGAAGGAAGCCAATGTATTTAATCCAAACCGGGATACAACGGCCTGCGCCCGGATCTCACCCGGTGAAACGACACGTCCCTGAAATGTTTTCATTGAAGACCGCCTCCTTTTCCATGATAATTCAATTTGCATCCCGTAATCTGCTCCAGGATCTCCGCATCGGTGTAATATTTTGCGCTCGTATAGGTCCGCAGCTTGTTGCTGGAGGTGATCACCGGCATGCTGGTGCTGAGCGGATTGTTCATATACATCAGCGGGCAGATATAAGACAGAATGACCCCGGTTCGTTTCAGCCTTTCCGCATAGGGCGTTTCCTGGAATTTTTTGATCACCGCGGGAGCCGCCGTAAATACGGTGGGAATCTGTACCTTTCTCCGATCCGCTTTTTTCAGCCCCTTTTCCACCCTCCGGGTCCAGACCATGAGCTGGTTCAGGCTCATATGAGGACAGCCCATAAAGCAGAGCTTCGGCTTTGCGTCCTTCTTTTTCCAGATGACCGGATAGCTGTCATAGACGCGTTTCAGTTCCGCGTCGTCAATGATATACCGCTTCGGGTTTTCAACCAGCAGGCTTTCGCCCTGCTCCGCTGCTTCCGGCGTCAGATGTTCCACATGATACAATCCTACCGCGCCGTTGGAAGCCGTGGCGGCACCGAAATCCTTCAGGTAGGTTTTGGCATTGTCGTCCAGTGTATTGCCCAGCCATTTGTCCAGTCCTTTGATATAAGGAACGTCCTCCATCACCTTCATACCGACGGCCGAACCCAGGAGCTGGGCTTCCGGCTTCCGTTCAGTCCGGACCTCCACGATCCACTGCGCCTTCCGGCCCTCATCGGTGAGCAGGCCGAAATATGGCACATAGCCGACAATGGACCCCATCAGGTCAATGATGCCGGAGTTCCGGTTGCACCTTGCGCCCAGCACGGAATTGGCGTAGACCACCGCCGAGGATTCGGACCAGGAAAGGACGTCGCCGGGCTTCGGTGTATTGCCTACCTCGTCCATATAGCAGGTACAGGTAAACGCGTCCTCCTCCATGAGTCCCAGCTTTTTTAACTGATCCTCGTAAAAGTCCTGTTTGCTGTACATAAAATGTTTGAATACGATATCCTGCAGCGGGGAGCTTGGCACATGCCGGTCCAATGGCCTGGGATCCGCGGAAAATTCCTGGGACGATACCGCCCCGGTGGCGATGAGCTGATCCATCAGTTCATACACCGGAGTCAGCGCTTTCAGACCGAAGGACGTTACCAGATGGTTGTATCTGCTGGTCACAGGAACCATGGTCTCCGCCCCGAAAAGCTCTCCGTAGCGGACCAGGGTCTTCATGACTTTGGCCATGGTTTCGCCCTGGCTGCCGTTTAGGATGGCTTCCTGTTCTTCTGTTAATTTCATGTTTGTTTCCATATAAAAATCCTTTCCGTTGTGATCCTGAGCGGCAGGCGCATCTGACGCCCAGGATAGGTGTTCTGCGTTTTTTTCATTGAGATTCGGGTCAGCAGATCAATGTCTGCATTGGCACAATATTCCCGGATAATCCGCGGCTCTGCTGTCCTGAATCGGCAGATCAGATCTTCATCGCCACTTCATAAGCCCGCCAGATGACAGATCTGAGATTTCCCACCTTCACGCAGTCGCCTACCAGATGCACATGCTTCCCTTTCTGCACAAGGGGCATGGGGACATATCCCGCGGAGCTGATGACCGAATCGCATTCGATCTCGATCTTGCCCTTCTTCTTCGACTGACAGACGATCGCGTTGTCCTTCACCTTTTCCAGAGTCGTTTCCAGATAAACAGGAACCTTATGAAGCGCAAACCATTCCCGCAGGTAAGAGCTGTTTGCCAGACACACGCCGGGCTGCGACACCAGGTCGTCCTTCATCTCCACGATGATCGGCTTTTTGCCCTGCAGCGCCAGTTCATAAGCGATCTCACTGCCGGTCAGACCTCCGCCGACAACGACCACTTTTTCGCCCACCGGGGCGCCGTTCAGATAATCGCAGGCTTCGATCATTTTCTCATGTCCCGGGACTTTCCGCAGGGTGCGGGGAACCGCGCCGGTTGCAATGACCACCTCGTTACCGCCGAACTGCTCGATCTCCTTGATCTCTGAATTGAGGTGAACTTCAATCCCGAGAACCTCCATCTGCCGTCTGTACCACGCCAGCAGATCCCGCAGCTTCCCTTTATAGGACTCCGCGCTGGCCGGGATAAAGGTCCCTCCCAGGCAGTCATTTTTCTCATAAATGACCGGGTTGTGTCCCCGGAGCTTAAGCACCCGGGCCGTCTCCATACCGCCGATGCCGCCTCCGATGATATGTACGGTCTTCGGCTTTGCCGTCTTCTTAATGAAATGCTTCGTCCACTGCATGGTTTCCGCATTCACCGCGCAACGGGCCAGATTCAGGCTGTCGCTTAAGGCCTGGTCATTTGCCACACCCTTGTAATGGCACATATTGAAGCAGCCGTTATGGCAGAGGATGCAGGGCCGGATATCTTCCTCCTTCCCCTGCATCAGCTTGGTCACCCACTGCTGATCCGCCAGGAAGGCCCTTGCAAATCCGGCTCCGTCCAGCTTCCCTTCCGAAACGGCGTCTGCCGCTGTGCGGACATCCAGGCGTCCGGCGCAGACGACAGGGATATCGACATATTTTTTCAGCTCCTCCACATCCTCCAGGTTGCAGTTCTCCGGCATATAGATCGGCGGATGCGCCCAATACCAGGCGTCATAGGTTCCGTTGTCGCAGTTGAGCATGTCATATCCGGCATCCTGCAGATACTTCGCCGCCTTCTTCGATTCCTCCATGTCCCGTCCGGCTTCCACATAATCCTCCCCCGGAAGTGCGCCTTTGCGGAAGCCCTTTGTCTTGGAAATGACGCTGTACCGGAGGGAGACCGGGAAGTCTTTGCCGCAGGCGCCCTTGATGGCCTGCACGATCTCCACCGGGAAACGGTACCGGTTTTCAAAGGAACCGCCGTATTCGTCCGTCCGGTGATTTACATATTTCAGTGTGAACTGGTCCAGCAGATACCCCTCGTGCACCGCATGGATCTCCACCCCGTCCACCCCGGCGTCTTTGAGCAGCTTCGCGCATTTTGCAAATGCATCCACATATTCGTGGATTTCCCGGACGGTCAGCTCCCGGGACGGCACCTTGTCCGACCACCGGTTCGGGGACGGACTGGCGGATGCGGTGATCTTGTCCAGGTCCATAAACGGCTTGGAAACCACCCGCAGAGCCTTGTTGCTGTACAGTGTTTCCATCATCCCGCTGATGGTGAAGGACCACCCGAAACCGGCGGTGAGCTGGATAAACAGCTTGGCTCCGGTCTTGTGAAATTCCGGCAGCCATTTTTTCAGATCCTGATACATTTTCTCGTTTTTGTACAGCCACTGCCCGAACATCGGGTTGTAGACCGGCTGGCATCCCGGCAGCACAAGCCCGGCATTGTTCTTCGCCACCTCCATGATAAAATGCGCTCCGGCCTTGTCAAAATGATGCTTCTCCATCCACCCGAACAGGTCGGTCCCGCCCATGGACGTCAGCACGATCCGGTTTTTGATCTCGCAGTTCCCAATCTTCCACGGCGTAAATAAAGGTTCCAGTCTTTGTTCCATATTCATCCCTCCAATCTGTTGAATATGCGTGTGATTTTTTCCCTGGCTGTGCGTCTGCGGTCCGGAAACTCGTTTACATACGCGCAGGCGGAAATGATGTGTGTCCGTTCTTAAGGAAATGTTAATCCTTTAACGGTTCTTTGGCTCCTTTGTACTATTTTATCATTATATGGAGGGAAATGCACTGTATTTCTTGAAATTTAAAGGGAATAATCGCAATTTGAAATGCAATTTGGCGGAAGGGTGAAAAATGTTGAAATATTCTCTGGTTCTGGTAAAATATATTTAAAAATAGTGAAGGTATGGAAATTACCTATGTGAAATGGGAGGAATGATTTATGGAATTATATACACAACGGCTGATCCTTCGGCCCTGGAATTTAGATGACGCGGAAAATCTGTATCAATACGCGAAGAACCCCAATGTCGGCCCGGTAGCCGGATGGCCGGTACATACAAGCGTTGAAAACAGCCGGGAGATCATCAGAACCGTATTTTCCGAGGAAGAAACCTACGCCGTATGTCTGAAGACGGATCATCAGGCGATCGGATGTGTTGCCATTACGATCGGCGCGCGAAGCAATATGAAGCTTCCGGATGATGAAGGAGAGATCGGCTATTGGATCGGAGAACCGTTCTGGGGGCAGGGGCTGATCCCGGAAGCATGTACAGAACTTATCCGCCATGGTTTTGAGGATCTAAAACTGAAAAGGCTGTGGTGCGGGTATTTTGAGGGGAATGAAAAGTCCAGACGCGCACAGGAAAAGTGCGGGTTTGTTTACCATCATACCAATAAAGATATGCACTGGGAGCTGATGGACGATATCCGCACAGAGCATGTTACGGTATTGGAACGGAAGAAAAGATGATCACAGGTGAATGAAAGAACAAAGTCGATAAAATCTGGGAGGTTTTCTGGACCGGCGGTGACTCTCGTAAGGAAGGAAATGTTGTAACGGAGCAGATGCTTAACGCATTTCTTAAATCCTTTCCTAAATATGCAGGGATGTTAACAGCATCAGCGGCAATGTCGCCTATAGCAGGTCTGAATGTGATGACGGTCTCGTTGCTGGGGGGATTGAGGAGGCTCGGCGTTTGATTAAAAAAATGAACGCACAAACAAAACAGGCAAAGGAAGGAGAAGATTAATTATGGCATAGGATTATGCAGAATTATCAAAAGAAAATTTCCTTTGTACTGCTTGACTATACAAATCAAAATGCTGGAAGCCAGCCAAGGCAAGGGTTTCAGCATTTACAGGCTTTGGGCATTTTGATAAAATCTATTGTGGCAGTTCAGAGAACTTACATACTTTATCTGACACTCTCCTGCTTTGTCGCTGATCTGAGCAGTGATGGCCTCCTTCCTGCCGGAGAGCAGGATGTTGGCAGCGGTTATGAATCGGACTTTGATGTCTTCTTTATAAGAAAATCCACCGTGAAGCTCTTTTGCAGCAGGACATCGCCTTTGTATTTCTCATTGGTCAGAATGGATTTAATGACGGTTGGTCTCCAGTTCTTCTTGCCGCTGGGAGTAGGGATGCCGTCTCCGGTCAGAATCTTAGCAATGCCGTGAGGCGTCTTGCCCTGCAGGAAAAAACTGTAGATCCTGCGGACGATTGCTGCCTGTTCCTGATTCACCACCAGATTGCCGTCTTCGCCCTTATCGTAGCCAAGGAACCGGGAGAAGGGAACTGTCACCTTGCCATCCGCAAAACGCTTGCGTTGTCCCCAGGTGCAATTCTCCGCTGCCCGCGGGTTATCTGTCATTAAAAATCATAAAAATACATTTATCCACACACTAATACATTGCTTTTTTTCACTTTTCCGTGATACAATGAAACAGCCAAAGAACGGCGGACTAAAATGGCTGTTAATTACAAAAAACTGTTTCATTTGATGATAGAAAAAGACATATCCAATTCCGATCTGCAGCGCATGGCCGGATTTTCCGGCAATATACTCACACGGTTAAAACGCAACCGTTATGTTTCGCTGGAGAATATAGAACGCATTTGCTATGTAATGGAATGCGGGGTAGACGATATTCTGGAATTCGTTCCAGGGAAGGAAGCTGACAATGGATAAAAAGAAAATCGAACAGATCCGCCAACAATACGATCTGATCATTCACAATATTGAAAACGCTGATATAGAATTTTGGTATGCCCGTGAATTAATGCCGCTTCTCGGCTATGGACGCTGGGAAAATTTCGATAAAGCAATCTGCCGCGCTATGGAGTCCTGTGAAACTTCTGGAATCACAGTGCCTGATCATTTTCGTGAGGTCACGAAAATGATAACTATCGGCAAGGGCGGGCAGCGGCAAGTAAAAGACTATATGCTAACCCGCTATGCCTGCTACCTGATTGCACAAAATGGCGACCCTAAAAAAGAGAAAATTGCTTTTGCACAAAGTTATTTTGCTATAGGGTTTGGCCGTATCCGCTCCAAAGGTGACCAGGCATTATTCGGCGGGTATACGACACAGGAAATGAAAAACCGTCTCGGTGTAAAGGGCAACCGCCCGCTGGCTGATTTTTTGCCTACCCTCACAATCGCCGCAAAGAACCTCGCAACTGAAATGACAAACTACAATGTGGAAGAAAAAGATTTGCAGGGGGAAAGTTCTATTACCGGGGAACACATTCAGAATAACCGTTCTGTACGCGATATGTTGGGGCAGCGTGGCATCAAGCCGGAAAACCTGCCGCCCTCCGAAGACATCAAAAAGCTGGAACGGCGTGTAAAATCACAAGAAAAGAAAATCGCTGCACAGGCCGGAAAACTGCCGGAAGATTTCATGGAGGACGAACAGGATGGCTAACTTATCACAACAAAAACGGCAGCGGATGCTGGAATTTTTGCAGTCCATCCGTGAGGAGCATAAAGACGATGATGATGTACTTATTGCGTTGGGCGAAATCGAAAGCGAATTGAATGCAAAAAAATACGGCCTCGTGTGGGAGCAGCATGAGGAAGCTGTAGATTTACAGATGCGGGATAATATTCCTGTATTAAAATCCAGGAGGCACCGGCAGAAAAGATATTTAACTGTAAGGTTCATATTGCCCGGGAGCTGCAGGCGCCACAATTCCAGCGTGATGAGAAATATGCGCAGTACCGTGTGGATCTGGTGGACGGGTTAAACGGCCAGGTGGTGGAGCTCAATGATACAAGCTGGCGTGTCCGTCAGCATCTGCGCTATGTGGAAACTTACCGGGAAAAATCGGCATGGCAGAACCTGGAAACAGGCTCCGTATCGGAGTTAGATGCGTTTTGTGCGTCTGATGATAGATTATATAGCGGTCAACGGAAATATCGAAGATAATCAGGTCCTGATGAAGGATCCGTTCCGAAGCGCAGGGAGCATTACGGCACTTTTTGGAAATGACCTGTCAGTGGCCCGCGAGATCATGAAGGTCGCCGAGGATTTCCGGAAAAATTCGGAAATAACGGCATAGATAAGGAAAAAGATAAATTGAAAAAACTCTATCCACCTCCATCTATTCATAAATATTTAATATACATTTCATTGTACAAACGTTGTTTTTTTAGTATAATGGAAAGGTATATCATGAGAATTTAGAGAAGAGGAGGAGAGGTTCATGCGGAAAGATATCGATAACGTTTTTTTTGAAAACAGCCCCCGGATTCAGGAATTAGCCCGCAAGTGTGAAGAGAACAACACGATCAACAAGGAACTGTATACAAAATACGAGGTGAAGCGCGGACTGCGTGATTTGAATGGAAAGGGTGTGCTTGCAGGCCTGACCAATATATCCGATGTCTGTGCCAAGAAGGTTGTCAACGGGGAAGAAGTGCCGTGCGCAGGGAGCCTCTACTACCGCGGATATAATATCAAGGACATTGTAAAAGGATTCCTGGATGCCAAGCATCCGGGCTTTGAGGAGACCACATACCTGCTCCTGTTCGGAGAGCTTCCGAACGCAAAGGAGCTGAAGGATTTTCAGGTGATGCTGGCAGAGCGCAGGATGCTGCCGCCCAATTTTTTCCGGGATGTCATCATGAAGGCGCCCAGCCAGGATATGATGAATAACATTTCCAGATGTATCCTGCAGCTGTATTCCTACGACCACAAGGCGGACGACACCACGATTCCGAACGTGCTGCGCCAGAGCCTGAATCTGATCAGCCAGTTCCCGATGCTGATGGTGTATGGATTCCACGCGTACAATTACCGCCGGGGCGAGGATCTGTTCATCTATGCGCCGGACCCGGCGCTTTCGGCTGCGGAGAATGTTCTGATGATGCTCAGGGAGGACCGCAAGTATACCAAGCTGGAGGCCAAGATCCTGGATATGGCACTGGTGCTCCACATGGATCACGGCGGCGGCAACAACTCCACATTTACGACTCATGTCGTGACCTCATCCGGTACCGATACATACTCCACCATCGCGGCGGCCATGTCATCCCTGAAGGGGCCCAAGCACGGCGGAGCCAATGTCAAGGTGACCCAGATGTTTGAGGATATGAAGAACACGCTCACGGACTGGACGGACGAGAAGCAGATCCGGAAGTATCTGGAGGATCTCCTGGATAAGAAAGCATTTGACAGGAAGGGACTTATTTACGGGATGGGGCACGCGATCTATTCCGTTTCCGACCCCCGTGCGGATATCTTCAAGCGCTTTGTGAAGCAGCTTGCAAGGGAGAAGGGACACCAGGAAGAGTATGCTTTATATGAAAAGGTAGAGCATATGGCGCCGGAGATCATCGGAGAAAAGCGCCGGATGTACAAGGGTGTCAATGCCAATGTAGACTTCTACAGCGGACTGGTCTACAGTATGCTGGATCTGCCGCCCGCATTGTATACACCGATCTTTGCGATGGCGCGTATTGTAGGCTGGAGCGCGCACCGGCTGGAAGAGCTGACGAATGTAGACAAGATCATCCGTCCGGCATACATGCCGCTTGCGCCGTACCGCAGTTATGTGAAGCTGGAGGATCGCTAATCCATTTTAGTTCACGTGGAAGGGATGTTCAGGAGCATGAAAAGCGAATTTTATTTTCCGTCAAAGGATGGCAATACGGAGATCCATACGATTGAGTGGAAGCCGGAAGGCGAAGTGAAGGCGGTGCTGCAGATGTGCCACGGTATGGTGGAGTACATCGACCGCTATGATGAGTTCGCACAGTATTTATGCGGACAGGGATTCTATGTTGTGGGGAATGACCATCTGGGACATGGGAAGTCTGTACAGAGCAAGGCGGAGTATGGTTTTTTCCATGAGAAGTATGGCAATGCCTGTGTGCTGTCGGATATTCATACGCTGCGTCAGCGTACCATGAAAAAGTATCCGGAGATTCCTTACTTTATGCTGGGGCACAGCATGGGCTCGATTCTGCTGCGCCAGTATATCCAGACCTATGGAACCGGGCTTGCCGGGGCGCTGCTGATCGGTGTCGTGGCGGAGCAGCCGGAGATCTCACTGCGTTTTGGACAGTGTCTGTGCCGCATGATCGCGCTGGTGCGGGGATGGCATTACCGCAGCAGGCTTGTGGATAAGGTGGTGACAGGCTCCTTCAATAAAAAATATAAACCAGCCCGTACCCGTGCAGACTGGGTGACAGGCGATCCGGATAAGCTGGATGCTTACGTTGCGGATCCTTTATGTTCCTTCGTATTTACGGTGAATGCCTATTATCATTTGCTGGAAGGGATGCGGAAGATGCAGAAAAAGGAAAGCGTTTTCATGATTCCGAAGACGCTGCCGATCCTGTTTGCGGCCGGAACGGACGATCCGGTGGGCAGATACGGAAAAGGAGTGCGGAAGATTTATGAGAAGTACAAGGCAGCCGGGATTCGGGATGTGTCTCTCCGGCTGTATGCAGGCGACCGGCATGAGCTGCTCAATGAGAGGGACCGGCAGCAGGTGACGGAAGACCTGTACCATTGGATTGAAGAGCGGGTGAAGTAATAGCCTTAGAAAAGGGGCTGTCGGGAATTTCCCGACGGCCCCTTTTTGCGCGCTTTCAAAAAATCCCTTACAGCCGGTTATGCCGGAGGCGCTTCCGGAGTTCCTGCATTTTCCGGGGTTCCCGCCGGATCTGCGGCCGGGTCTGCTGCAGCCGGATCTGCCGCGTTTTCCGCGGGCTGGCTTACGATCTGTTTTTCATTGACCAGCTTCGCAACGATCAGGCGGCGGTTGTTGGGACGGTCTCCGATGCAGGTGGACAGGGTGACCAGACGGTCCTCGGGAGTCACGGTCATATCCTCCGCAAACTGATTCTGCGGCTCAGGTATGCCCTGCAGCTCCTGGATAAACGCCGGCACAGAGTCCGGTACTTTCAGATCATGGGTGGCGGAGATCAGTGTATCGTCATGTACCACCTCTGCAATGATCTTATATTCGAGCTGCCGTTCCGGTGTGTAAATATACATATCCCGGTATGTATCAAAAAATCCTCTGTCAATATAATTTTTCAGGTCTCCGAAGTAGGAACCGTCCAGCATGTCATGTCCATAGATGACAGTGATCGGATCGGTAAAGTCCTTCGCGTTGACCATCCGTGAATAGATCGAGCCCGGCAGTGCCGCTACCCCCTCAAAGGTGACGTTCAGGTAATAATCCTCTTCCTGTGTGGAACTCTGCATCACAGGATAATTGACCTGCGTGCCGGGGATTTCGATGAAAGCATAAGCATCCGGGTTGATGGCCCATAATCCCTGGAAATCTATTTTCTGCGGCACAGTCTCCAGGACCGGCTCCGGTTCCGGCTGTACTTCCGGTTCTTCTATCTTTATGGATTCTGCGGCCGCTTTTTTCACAGGTTCTTCGGGCTTGTCATCCTTGAGTTTCATGAATCCGATGCCAATGACGACACCAATGACACAAAGTGCCGCGGCAAGGATACCGAGGATACTGACAAGAACCAGGATCAATGTTTTATCATTCGTATGTCGTTTTCTTTTCTGATCCATATTTTATGCTCCTTTCTCACCCTGATATCTTATCACTATCGAAGGAAAAAGGCAAATGGAAATGTGAGGACGCCCAGCCAGCGTCCGCGGAGGCTGGCTGGGGGAGGGGATCAGGAGATGCGTATGGTATTTCCGGCGTAGATGAGGTTGGGGTTGGTGATTCCGTTCAGGGACATCAGGGTGGTGACGGAGGTCCCGAAGCGGACTGCGATCCCGCTCAGGGTGTCGCCGGACTGGATGGTATAGTACCGCGGGGCGGGGCCGCTTTTTTCCGGGACGCGTATGGTCTGGCCGGGGTGGATCAGATTCGGGTTGGAAATGTTGTTCAGTGCGGCCAGCGCCTGGTAGGTGGTGCCGTATCTTACCGCGATCTCACTCAAGGTATCCCCGGGCTGGACGACATAGGTGATATAGTCCGCCGGGGGCGGTGTGGGTTTCGGCGGGGGAGTCGGCTTTGGCGGAGGCGTGGGCTTGCTGCCCAGATGGTTCAGGCCGGCTTTTCGGATGACGGAAGCATAATCCACATAACCGGTGTCCAGGTCTACATTTCCTGCGATTCCGGGGATGCTTCCGGTGCTTGTGTACTGCCAGATGCCGTAGTCGATCCCGTCGTAACGGCTGCCGTAACGGGCAAACCACAGTGCATAGCGCCGGTTCAGATCCCGGGAAAGATAGGTCTCCAGGAAATTCTGATTGCTGTAATACATGGCAAAATATCCCCGCTCCTCGATCCGGTCGCAGAAGGCTTTTACAATCTGGGTTGCCAGCGCGGACGTGATCGTCACGCCGTTTTGCTCCGCATAGGTTACGGAAGCGTGTTCAATATCATAGCAGATAGGATATTCCATCCGGTATGGGGCGATCACCTCCAGGCATCCGTCCGCCTCCTTCCTGGCATCCTCCGGGCTGAGGGCATAGCAGAACCAATACGCGCCTGCCGGGAGTCCGATGCGGTTGCACTCGGCCGCATTTCTGCGGAACTGCTGGTCCGGCGTCCGGAAGCCATATCCGGCACGCAGCATGGCGAACTGATATCCGGCGCCTTTCACCTGCGCCCAATCTACAATTCCCTGAAATTCACTGACATCAAGTCCCTTTATACTCATGAAAAACTCCTTTCTCAGGATGATGTTCTGTCTCTTTATTATATGAAAGAAAATCCGGGCTGCTCATAATTTAATAATTTCATAAGAAATTTCCTGCTTCCTTATTAAAAATTGCAGGATATCATGTATAATACAAGGGAGGTGATAAGGAATGTACAATATTTTAGTATGTGACGATGACAAAGAAATCGTAGAAGCAATCGAAATATATCTGTCCCAGGAGGGCTACCATATCCTGAAGGCTTACGACGGAATGCAGGCATTGAAGATCCTGGAGACGGAGGAAGTCCATCTGCTGATCCTGGATGTGATGATGCCCAGGCTGGACGGGATCCATGCCACATTGAAGATCCGGGAGAAGCACAGCATCCCCATCATTATCCTGTCGGCAAAGTCGGAGGACGTAGACAAGATCTTAGGGCTGAACGTGGGCGCCGACGATTATGTAACAAAGCCGTTTAATCCGCTGGAGCTGGTGGCGCGGGCGAAATCGCAGCTCCGAAGATACACCCAGCTGGGCGGTACGGCAAAGGAGGAATCCGAGACCGTCTATGAGACAGGCGGCCTGCGGATGAACGACGACCTGAAGGAAGTGACCGTGGACGGGGAGCCGGTGAAGCTGACCCCCATTGAGTACAATATCTTAAAGCTTCTGATGCGCAACCAGGGAAGGGTATTTTCCATCGGCCAGATCTACGAATCCATCTGGAACGAGGAGGCCATCGGGGCGGACAACACGGTGGCGGTACATATCCGCCATATCCGGGAGAAGATTGAGATCAATCCGAAGGATCCCAGATACCTGAAAGTGGTCTGGGGCGTGGGCTATAAGATTGAAAAGCTGGAAAGACATTGAGTGAAAGGATGATAGAGTATGAAGAAATGGTATCGGCATGCGGCCGTAAAGCTCCTGCTGCTCCTGACCGTACTGATGACGGCGGTGATCGGGACGCTGAGCTTTGTGCTGCTGGCGGGTTTCCCGGATATTGTGACACCGGCGGACGCATTTAGCAAAGAGCGGAGGCCCTATGAGGAAACGGACAGCTTTATGAACAATATGATGTCCGCGGCCACAATGAAAATGGAACGTGTGGATGCGGCCGGGCTGCTGGAAACGGACGGAAAATATGATCCGGATAAACGGATCGATATCCTGGAATATATGGCTGAAAGCGATGGAACATATTCCGCGTACAGCGAGGATGACGGTACAGAGGAATCATACGGTGCAGATTTATATAGTACAGAGGCCGCGGAAAGCACGGAGGATACAGATCTTGCATCTGATACGGTGCCCCTCAGTGAGGAGGACGTATCTGGTACGGATCCCGCAGAGCTCAGTGAGGAGGATGCACGCTCCGGCCTGGTATACAGGCTCGGCGACCTGGTGGAGTGGGGCGCGTCGGGCGATGTGGAGCGCATGTATTGCAGCCTGTATGAGGATAACAGCATCATTGTCTGCCAGAAGCCGGACGGAACCTACTATTACTATATGATGAAGGAGTTCAAAAAGCAGTTGTCGGACGGCAGCCTGCGCCTGGAGTCTGACGTCGAGAAGCAGTTTTTAAAGGCGCTGGAAAACGGCTATATCCCGGATGGAGAAAACAAGCTCGTGTGGAACGCGGATAGAGAGCTCTTATATACAGATGTCTGGAGCTATGACGGCGGGCAGATTCAGGAACGATATGCCCCGGAGGGCGCAAGAAATATCCTTGAAGTCGTGAATCATGTACCGGCGCTGAACGGAAAGCTTTTCCAGGTATATGACAGTCTGGAGTATACTCTGAACAGCATTGCATCCATGTACAGCCAATATAATGAAGAACACAGCCTCTTTAAAGAGGGAAAAACCAATTTCATATATCTGTTTGTAGATGAAGACGGAAAAGCGGTTTACACAAATCATGCCGCGTTTCAGAACTATAAAGATGTGGAAGAGAGCCTGGCATCCATCAAAAGCGACCCGGATATGCGCTATATGATCCTGAAACCGGATCCGGACGCGTGCGGGAGCAATCTGAATCTGGAAGAAGAGATGCAGTCATACTGGAGAAACCATAACCGCCGATATGAGGAAAGCCTTGGGAAGAATTATACCGTGGCGGCAGCCGTGGATACCTCCTATCCAATGGATGACATTTTCCGCAGGGCATCAGAAAATTATAATCAATATGTGCCTTATATCAACAAAGCGGCAAAGGCTTTGGTCATTTCCGTGATCCTGCTTCTTGGGGCGCTGGCCTGGCTGACCATGACCGCGGGACGCAGGCCGGAAGAAGGCAGCGAATTGTATCTGCACCCCTTTGACCGGTGGAAAACGGAGCTGTCCGCGGCGTTGGTATTCCTTCCCTGGCTGGCGGCTACGTTCCTGCTGACTTCGGTCTGGTCCGGGGTGGGGGCAGTAGAGTACACTTCGGACGGCAGCTTTTACTATTATGGATTTAAAATGACAACAGAAGATGTCATTGTGATCTCCGTTTACACGGCAGTGACGGCGGTCTGCTTCCTGATCGGCTGGCTGTCCCTGGTGCGCCGGATTAAGGGACGCACGCTCTGGAAGGACAGTATCCTGAGAATACTTCTTATATGGAGCAAAAAAGCGGTGACAGCATGCTACGGATGCGCGCAGACATTCTGGCGGCAGCGCCAGGTGTTATGGAAGGTGGCTGCGGCATACGGCGTATTTGTCCTTTTTCACTGGTTCTGCGTGGCAGCAGGATATGGGATCCCCGCGCCGCTTGCCTTCCTGATGTTTCTGGCGGAAGCCATAGCAGCGGTATTCCTGATCCGAAACGCATTGGAAAAGCAGCAGATCAAGGACGGGATCAAGGAGATCGCCGCAGGCAGCCTGGATTACAAATTTCCCGTCAAAAAATTCCAGGGGGGGGATTATCAGGATATGTCAGAGAATCTTGAGAATATCGGAAACGGCCTCCAGCGGGCGGTGGAAAAAAGCATGCGGGACGAGCGGCTGAAAACCGACCTGATCACCAACGTGTCCCACGATATCAAGACGCCCCTGACCTCCATCATCAATTACGTGGACCTTTTAAAACGGGAAAATTTTGACGATCCCAAGGTGAAGGGATATCTGGATATCCTGGAAATGAAGGCGCAGAGACTGAAAACGCTGACAGAGGATGTGGTGGAAGCGTCCAAGGTGAGCAGCGGCAATATCTCACTGGAATATATGGACGTGGACCTGGTGGAAATGCTGAACCAGACCATCGGGGAGCTGTCGGAAAAGATGGACGCAAGGCAGCTGAAGGTCGTCGCTTCCCTGCCCGAGGAATCGGCCGTCATTCATGTAGACGGACGCCGCATGTGGCGGGTGCTGGAAAATATCTTCAACAATGCCGCGAAATACGCCATGCCCGGAACCCGCGTCTACGCGGACCTGAAAAAGGATGGAAAGCAGATCATCTTTTCCCTGAAAAATGTCTCCGAGCAGCCGTTGAATTTTTCCTCAGATGAGCTGACTGAGCGCTTCATCCGGGGGGATGTCTCCCGGAGCACGGAGGGCAGCGGATTGGGATTGTCCATCGCGAAAAGCCTGACTGAGATGCAGGGCGGGAAGTTCGAATTGTACCTGGACGGGGATCTGTTCAAGGTGACGATCGTATTTGAAGAAAAGAAAGAAATGTAAACCTGTCAAAACTTGTAAAGGGAGCCGGTACAAAACCGCTCCCTTTTTTCCATCCTTATTATACTATAAAATTGCCGAAAATTCAAGACTGGTAACTGTTCCGGCGAGGTGTTATAGTTATCTGATGCTGTTGGACACGCCTGGTCAGGGTGTGAACTGAACAGCAACTATGTGGAACTATTGTAAATCACAACACATCATGCACTTCAAGGAGGGATCCCCATGGAACAGAACTGGATGGTATTGCTGCAGCAGGAAACGCAGATGGCGAAGGTCATGGAAATGAATCGGATAACGGAGAAGTATGGTCTTGTCCTGAGTGAGCAGGACGCGAAGCTGATCGTGTCGGAGCGGGTCAATGCGCTCCGGGAGCAGAGGCGGGTAGAGTTCGGCGGAGGAATCGTCCCCAGGATCATCGAGGAATTTTGTGATTCTGATTTTATCGACCAGAGTAACTATGCGGAAACGATGATCCGTCTGCAGGAAATTTTTTATCTGTACAAGAACGAGATGCAGGATGAGATCTCGGACGATGAACTTCTGCATCTGATGAAGGAACAGTTCGAGACCATCTGCTTCGGAGATCTGGATTATCTGGAGGGAACCTGTCTCAGCATTTTCTCACAGGCCATACGGGCCGGCTACAGGGGCTATCAGGCTTCTGAGGGGCGCGGGGAAGCTTCCCGGTTCGATGAAGTGAAACGATGGGATCGTGACCTGTATATGGAAGCGCTGAGAGAGTTGTTTGGATAAGACGGAGGATTTTTTTGTTTTTAACGGAGGGAGCTTGCGTATGCATTATGAAATGGAAGAACTGATCCCGATCGTGGGCAGGCTGGCGGAAAAATATACGGCCAATGAAAGCACATCTGTCACCTATGAAAAGGCGGAGCAATTGATGGGTGCTGTTCTGTACTGCATCCATGAGGCGGACCAGCAGGGGCCGCAGGAAGGGGATGCTTCCGGAAATATAGAGGGGGCTTCGGACCGCCATCCAATGACTGTTGCGGAAAAGAAGCTGTCTGCAAAGCAGGCATATGAAGCGGGGGCGGCCTGTGTGGAACAAAAGACCAGGAAGGCGCTGAAGCTGTACCATGAGATCCTGCCGGAATTTCAGTCCTATGATAATGCCTGTCTGTACGATACCTTTGTCAAAGGACTTCCTGAATTTTTTAAGTGGTACGATGTAAAATTCCAGCCCCAGAATACGATCCTGACACTGGACTATCCGGTTTTAAAGGATATTTCCGGGCTTTCGGGAATCGACAAGGTGTATGCATTTATAAAATGCATCCGTTTGGAGCAGCAGTTTTTGAAAAAATTTCCCAAGAGCTATGTAGAGGAAATTCTGGAACAGTATGCTCACAGGATCATCCGGAATATGGAGTCCGGCGGGACGGACGGTGAGATGGGCGGAGCACATTCGGCAGAAGGAGAGCAGGACTCATCCGAAGTTACGCATGTGGATGAGAACAATGCGCTTTATGAGTATTCCAGGAAGGATATCATGGAGAACCTCTGTGAAATTGTGTTTCTATCGGTCCTTCTTCATATCCTGGTCCGGAAACCGCTTTCTGAACCAATTTTTCTGGAATCGGAATATGCCCTTCTGGAGGAAATGCTTTCCCAGGCGGAGCTGCCGGAAATCCGGGAACGGCTGAGAGACGCGGCAGAGGTCCTTTTTGAACAATATGACAGTGAGGATGCGGAGGATAGGGAAATAACAAAAAAATTGCGGACAGGACGGGAGCTGTCAGAATATCTGGCCGGAGCGATTGACGGATTGGCAGCACGGCTGAAAACAGCGGCAGACTGCGGGGCCATCCGAAGGCTTATCTGAATCAGAACGTGCTGCATTTCAGGTTTTTTGTACAGAACATAACCCACGGTTATTTTTTTTGAAGATTCCTTAATTGCGGTTCAATTGCGACCCACGTTGATGTCTGGTATGATGGAGTCAGTAAATAAAAGAAAGGAGGCATTCAAAATGCAGATAGGAGAAGTGATCCGGAAGCACAGGAAGCTGAAAAGTATGACCCAGGAGGAGATGGCGAACCGTCTCGGAGTGACTGCGCCTGCGGTGAACAAATGGGAGAACGGAAATTCATTTCCGGATATCACGCTGCTGGCCCCGATCGCCAGACTGCTGGATATCACGGTTGATACGCTGCTGTCGTTCCAGGAGGAGCTCTCGCCCGAAGAGCTTGGAAGCATCTTGCAGGAGCTCACCGATATGCTGAATAAGGAAGGCTACGAAACCGTGTTTCAGTGGGCAAAGAAAAAAATCGAGAACTATCCGAACTGCGAGCAGCTTGCTCTGCAGCTTGCGGCGACACTGGACGGACAGCGCCTGATGAAGCAGCTCCCGGATTCGGAAAAATATGACGGATATATCCTGGAATGCTACCGGCGGGTGCTGGAAAGCCGTGAGGAAGGTGTCCGGATTCAGGCTGCGGAACTGCTGTACGCATATTATATCCGGAACGAGCAATACGAGAAAGCAGAAGAATATCTGCAGTATTTTTCCATACAGAATCCGAAGCGGAAAAGGATGCAGGCACAGATCTATGCAAAGACCGGACGGATCCAGGATGCGTGCAGGACATACGAAGAAATCCTCTATGCGGAGTATATGGTCCTCAGCGGAGTATTTTATGGATTGCTCGTCCTGGCAATGGAGGAGCAGGACCGGGAGCGGGCGCACATGCTGGTGGAAAAGCAGGGGGAGCTTGCGCGGCTTTTTGAAATGGGCAGATACTATGAAATCGGCTGCGGCCTGGAGCTGGCGGCAAAGGAAAAGGACAGGGAGAAGGCGCTGGAGATCATGGAAGAAATGCTTTCCTGTGTGGAGGAGATCGGCAGCATGCAGCAGGCGCCGCTTTATGCGCATATGACGTTTAAAGGTTTAAGAGAAGAAACTCTGACGGAAATGAAACAAAATCTGAAAAAAGGATTCCGGGATGAATGCTTTGCGTTTTTGAAGGAGGATCCCCGGTATTTAAAATTATGCTGAGCTTCAGACGATATACATCGTTACAGTTCCAAGAAAATTAAGATGTATTTTTTTCCAGACTATGTTATACTTGTCCCATATCCGCCCGGAAACCGGAGCGGATCAGAAATACTATCGTATGCAGAAAGGCTGCCAGTGGCAGGCTTTCTGTATGATGATTGCGGCGCATCTGCGAGGATACTGAGCAGAAACCATGATTCGTAAATATGTGCGTCATATTTTAAGGGGATAGATATAGCATGAAAAAAGATAAGCCAGATGAAATGACATTGGCACAGGATAAAGTGAAACTGGAAAAAATGAAGAAGGAGCGGGCTGGGAAGAGATTGCAGAGGATAGATCAGCCCAAGCAAGGCAGAACATCAAATAATTCATTAAGCACAGAGAAAGCAAAGAAAGATAGAATATCAAAGAACTCATTTAATACAGAGAAATCAAAAAAAGTCAGAGCATCGAAGAATGTATCCAACACAGACAGCCCCCAAAAGGGCAGATCTTCAAAGAAATCTATGGAACAAGGCAAGTCGAATGAAGGCCGTACTGCAAAGACTGCGTTGAACAATGATGACGCGAAAAAAGCCCGCGTGCGGGAGACGCTGTCCTATATCGACCAGCCGAAGAAAACGCGTCTGAGGGGAGATCGTTATCTTGACCAGCCCAGGGGAGGCCGGTGGAAAAAGGTGGGCATCCTGGCCGCGGTGTTCGTTCTGGCGATCCTCATAAGCAGTCTGGTTTTGAACCAGGGAACTAGAGACATTACGGTGGGCTTAAGCGATCCGGATCTGCCGAGGGTGTCATTTAAGGTGAGGAATCAGCGGGTCAATGCGCTGGAAGGCTATGTCAATGAAATGGACATCACTGCCATGCGGGATACCATCACGCCGATCGCGGACAACGGGCTTCTGGACATGTATCTGGAAGCCGGCGGGCAGGAGGTCGCGGGGATCCGCTACGAGGTGTATTCCCTAAACGGAGAGGAGGTCTACCTGCAGAACGCGGTCAAGGAGCTTTCTGACGAGCAGGTCACGCTAGAGCTTGGAAGCGCCCTGCCGGAGGGCGTTCAGGAAGCTGTGCTGCGGGTTGCGCTGCGGGTCGGCTCGGATGAGGAGAAGGAGATCTTCTATTATACCCGGATCGAACGGCAGGACGAATTATCCATAAAGGAATGCATGGACTTTGCAAAGGATTTTCATGAAACAACATTTACCGGGGACAAGGACGACGAGATCGCCTGGTATCTGGAGCCGGATGAGACTGCGGACAACACCACTCTGCAGACCGTCAACATCCATTCCAACCTGTTTCATGTCTGCTGGGGCGACCTGGCGCCGGAGGTGTCCACGGAGGTGGAGTGGAGTATCAAGGAAAGCAACACGGTCTATACGTCCCTGCTGGCAAAATACCAGGTGACCGCCGTAGGAGACCGGGAAGAGACGGAAACCTACAATGTGAGAGAATTTTTCCGGGTTCGGTGCAGCGGCGGAGAGATGTATCTGCTGGACTATAACCGGACCATGAATGAGGTGTTCAACGGGGATCTGAAGATCGTGGACAAGGACGGGATCCTGCTGGGTCTCTCCGAGTCGGAAGTGTCCTACGAGGCAAATGCAAAGGGAACGGTCGTTTCGTTTGTTCAGGACCGGGATCTGTGGACCTACAACCGGAAGAAGAATGAGCTCTCTCTGGTATTCAGCTTTGCGAATATGGAAGGCTATGACGCGAGAAGCCGGAACGACGAGCACCAGATCCGGATCATCAGCGTGGACGACAGCGGCAATACGACATTTGCGGTCTATGGTTACATGAACCGCGGGGAGCATGAGGGCCAGGTCGGTGTGGACGTCTATTACTTTGATATTGCCCAGAACGCGGTCCAGGAGAAAGCATTTATCCCCAGCACAAAGGCATTTGCCATTGCGGAGGATGAACTGGGCAAGATGGTGTATTTTAACCAGGAGCAGCAGCTTCTCTACGTGCTTGCGGGAGGCGTGCTGTATCAGGTCGATCTGGAAAAGGATAAGCAGGAGATTTTAGCGGAAAATCTGGAGGAAGGCCAGTACGTGGTATCGGACGACGGTCATCTGATGGCGTTTCAGCCGGACGGTGAGCTGAATACGGCCCAGGAGGTCTGCGTGCTGAATCTGGCAAATGGAGAATCCTACACCGTGAATGCTTCCCGGGAGGAAGAGGAGACGGAGGACAAGGGATGGCATTTTTCCGGCTTCGGCGGCAGGGAGGAAAAGGAAGAGACACCGGCCGAGGCTGTGCGTCCGCTGGGATTTGTGTACAATGATTTTGTCTGCGGATATCTGCGCACGGAGGATCAGGGAACGACCATCGCAGGGGACGCCATTTCTCCCATGTATGAGCTGGAAATCCGGGATACCTCCAACAAGGTGAAGAAGAATTATAAGCAAGACGGGATATTCATTTCCGATGTGCTGATCGAAAAAGGGTTCATGACGCTGAACCGCCTGTCAAAAAATGACGGCGTTTACACCGGGATCCCGCAGGATTATGTGACCAACAACGAGGAGCGCAAGGAATCCAAGGTGACGGCGGAGGCATTTTCCACGGTTTTGAAGGAAAAGCAGATGCGCCTGACCTTTGCCGATGAGATCGAGGACTTTTCGCCCAGGATCCTGCGGCCGAAAAAGGTGATGGAAACCCAGCCGATCACCATTTCCTTCGACGACAAGGTGAAGACGGATAAGTTCTATGTATACGGCGTCGGAAAGCTGGCGGCGATCTATGACAAGGCGGCCTACGCGATCCAGAAGGCCGAGCAGATCTCCGGCGTGGTGATCTCCTCGGAGCAGTCCTACGTCTGGGAGAAGGGAAACCGGGATCTGGTGTACTATACCGAAGCGGCGGCATTTCAGAAGGCGGAAGGACAGTCCTCGACCGAGGCCTGCCTGCAGTATCTGGAAGAATATGCGGCGCAGTATGTACCGGGGGCGAAGCGGATCGACCTGACCGGGTGTACGCTGAACCAGGTGCTGTACATCATCAGCAAGGGGATGCCGGTGATCATGATGACGGATCCCGGCCATGCGGTCCTGCTGACCGGATATGACTACGATACGGTGACTTACATGGATCCGGACAACGGGCAGGAGATTACGGTGAGTATGGAGCAGATGGACGCGGTGGCGGCCGGCGGAGGGAATACGTTTATTGGGTTTGTGAAGTGAGTGTGGCGGTATAGAAGGGTAGAAGTAGATGGAAAATTGTTGGCTGAATTTGTTACAGGGCACACCTTGGCCAGGTCTGCCCTGTAATCCAGTTTACAATGACGACTTTGCCCCTGTCCGCCTTTCAATCAATTCTTCCCGCATCTTCGGATAAATTTTATCCAGGTTTGCATTCAGTAATGCAATGAATCCGATTGCTGTAAAAATCAGCGGGACATATGTATATAATGCCTTGATGGCTTCCAGGGCGCCGGCGCTTTGAACCGTCTCGGTTCCCACATACTTTCCGAATGCCAGTCCCCATCCGACCATGGCTGATCCGAACCCCATACCGATTTTTAAGCCAAAGCTCGTGGAACTATACACAAGTCCTTCATTTCTGACGCCGGTTTTCCATTCTCCGTAATCGGCAACGTCCGCTGTCATGGCGAAAATTCCCGCTGTATTCGGGATGTGCCCGATCCCTCTTATGATCAGTCCAAGGAAAACAACCGCAATGTTTGTCGGTGCGATCAGAACAATGGCATATCCCAGCATTTCCAGAATATATCCGACT
>CATLCV010000010.1 GCA_949893755.1 uncultured Lachnospiraceae bacterium
GTATCCGGGATCGACATGACGGTCAAGAGCATTGAGGTGTGGGATGAAGAACCATAGTTACAGGACATGCCTGGCCACGGGGTGACTGCAACCGGATATGCGGCGCAGAGAAATCATTCCACCTGTACGGTTGCAATCTTTAGATCATCCAACCGTACAGGTGGAAATCATTTAACATATAGGAGTAGTAGACAAAATGGAAAAATACAGGGTAATCGAGATCAAGCAAAGTATCTTCGCGGATAATGACAGGCAGGCGGATCTGCTTCGGGAAAAACTGAAGGAAAAGGGGGTATTCCTGCTCAATCTGATGTCCAGCCCGGGGGCAGGGAAGACGACCACCTTGAGCCGGACCATTGAGATGCTCAAAAGTGAAATGCAGATCGGGGTCATGGAGGCGGATATCGATTCCGATGTGGATGCGGCCGCCATCGAGAATTACGGCGCCAGGGTCATCCAGCTCCATACCGGGGGCATGTGCCATCTGGATGCCGGGATGACCGGGCAGGGGATCGAGGAATTCGGCGTGGACGGGCTGGATCTTCTCGTCCTGGAAAATGTGGGGAACCTGGTATGCCCGGCGGAATTTGACACCGGGGCCGTAAAAAATGCCATGATCCTTTCCGTTCCGGAGGGCCATGACAAGCCCCTCAAATATCCGCTCATGTTTCAGGTGTGCGATGTGGTGCTGGTGAACAAGATCGACGTGCTGCCCTATTTTGATTTCGATATGGAGAAATGTGCGGAATATGTACACATGCGAAATCCAGGGGCAAAGATCATTCCCATCTGCGCGAAGACCGGAGAGGGGATGGAGGCCTGGGCGGACTGGCTGCGGGGGCAGGTGGAGGCCTGGAAGAAATGACCGGCTGGCCCCGCAGCAATTGTACTGAATTTGGATCACTCCGCTGTCAGACCGAAATTTTTTAAGATGCGGTAGCTGTCGAGAAGTCCGGCCATATATGCGAGGGTAGTATGTTCCAGGTCCCGCTCATCTTTTCGGGCCAGGACGGTATCTACAAGGTCCCGCTGGGATTCTGTAAAGTCGGTCTTTTGGTAGCGCCTGTATGCCTGAAGGTAATTCAGCTGGCAGAGCTGGTATTCCCTGTCTTCGGAGAGAAGACTGTGCATCGTGGTGCTTTTCAGGCTGTCCATGCATAATTTCAGGGTTTCTTTTATTTCTTCAATGGTGTTATCTTCTGTAATGATGGAAATGAGCTCCTGTGCGATTTGGTCTTTTTTAAGCATTTGTTCGCTTCCTTTCTGCCGTAGGCAAAGTAAAAAGAGACTGAATTAAAGTGACAGTATCCAATTCCGAGGCAAACAGGCAGAAAGCATGGACTGCTTTCTATGTAGATGAGTAAAAGAGGGACAGCAGTGCTTTAGCAGGCAGCTATCCCTCTCTTTAGAAGTATCATGATGCGATTGTACTTGTAGTGGCGGAAAATAATAAGAACCAAATTTTCTGAGCAAGCACTTACCTAAAGAGTGATCAAGGGGTAAATATAACTGCTTCTGTTTGGATGTATATTGACGGCCGTTCCGTCTTTTATCAACCTGTTCCCATAAGACTATTCTATCATGGGAATTTCAAAAATAAAATCGAAATATTTCAACAAATCATTACAGGATTCTCCAAAATTCGACAAATTATAACATCGAAAATAGCCTGTCATATGCAAAATAACAGAACATCTTACAATTTATGAACTGCCAGTTTGAATAATCTGGGTGTTTGCTTTGATACAATTTAGGAAGGAAACCAGTTAGATAGGAAAATAGAAATCATTAGAGACTTCTTAGGAGGTCTCTTTTTTGTGAAAATTGACGAAAATAATAAACGAAAAAAAGAACGAAAATATTTTCGTGAATAGGATTAAATTGTGATTAATGTCGGAAAATACTTTAGTAAAACAGAAATATTGAAAAAATATAGCGATGACGATATAATTTTAGCATGCAAAACAGAACGGCAATGGGACTGGAAAGGCCAGGGATAAGTATGAACATTCAGGAGGTTGCGAGACTTGCAGGAGTATCAATTTCCACAGTTTCGAAGGTCATGAACGGAAAGGCTGATGACATCAGTGAACCGACCCGGAAAAAGGTTCTGAAGGTGATTGAGGAAAATCATTATATTCCTTATGCCAAATATAGAAAAAAGGAAGGACTGAAAAGCGGGTTGATCGGTTTGATTGTCCAAAGAAACAATACGTACAGTCATGAACTGATCATGACGGTAGAAGAAGTGTTGAAAAAACGGGAATATCAGCTTCTGATTCGAATACTGGATGATACAGAAACACTTGATGAAGCAATCCGTCAGATGCAGAAGAGAAATGTTTCAGGTATGATTATCAATACGGCGGGAAGCACATTTTACAAGAATGAATATTTTAAAACAGTGTATTTATCCGATAAGCTTCGGTTTGAAGAAAGCGAGAAAAATATATTTTATTACCAGAAGTCAGAGGCAGGGCGCCAGATTGCGAGAATGCTTCTGGAGGCAGGTCATCGTACAGTCGGAGCGGTTTTATTGGAAGAGGAAAGATTTATATTAAAAGGAATCGAAGAAGTATACAGGGAAGAAAATCTATCCGGACAGCTTATTAACTATTACGTTGCAGAGGATATGGAAGATATCCGCAAGAATGGGACTCACCTTTGCATTGCGGAAGATGTAACCGCAATCGTCTGCGGGAATGTTTTGATTACAGGATGTGTGGTGGAATATGCAGAGCAGAGCGGCATCCATATTCCGGAAGACTTGTCCTGTATATGTGCGGATGATGATCACGTTCTGGAATGCATTTCCAGTGGTATTACTGGAGTGAGGTATCCAATCCGCCAGATGGCAAAAGACGCTGCCGGATATCTTTTGGATCTGATCGAACAGAAAAGACAAAGTGAGATCGTCAGAAAATATATACCGGAGCTGATAAAAAGAAACAGTGTAAGTAAAAGAAATGCCGGAGACTATAAAGCGAAAATGGTCATTGTCGGAAGTATGAATATGGATAATCTGATCGAAGGGGAACAAATTCCATTGAACGGGCAGACACAGATTGCGAAAAATATCATCTGCTCTGCCGGCGGAAAGGGTGGAAACCAGGCGGTCGGGGTGGCAAGGCTGGGAGGAAATGCTTATATGATCGGACGGCTTGGCAAAGATTCAGATGGCCGGGTTTTGTACAGAAGTCTTGGAAATCATGGTGTGAATTTGGAGGGCGTGGAATTTGATGATTTTTCAGCCAGCGGAAAGGCGTTTATCCATATTGACCAGAATGGAGAAAATACAATTGTGGTGTATCGCGGAGCAAATGAAAATCTGGATGGACACCAGCTGGCAAGGTACAAAGTGATCTTTCAGAAAAGCAGATTTTGCCTTTTATCTTCAGAAATATCAAGGGAGGCAATTGTAGCGGCAATCAAGTGCTGTAAGGAAACAGGAACCAAGATCATATTGAAGCCGTCTGCCATTGAGGAGCTGGAAGAAAAACTTTTAAACGGCGTGGATTATCTGATCCCGAATGAAAAGGAGCTGGGAAAAATCATCAGCGGAAACCAGAGCCTGGAAGAGAAGGCAGAGGAGCTTCTGGGCGGAGGTGTGGAAAATGTAATTGTAACTCTGGGAAAGCAGGGCGCATATTTGAAGAACAGGAAATATAATCTGTATTTTCCGAGCGCGCCGTTTCATGCAGTGGACACTACCGGCGGGGCGGATTCATTTATCAGTGCGCTTGCGGTCACATTAAGCGAAGAGAAGGATCTGATCTATTCTATTATTTATGCAATGTATGCAGCAGGGATTACGGTAACAAGGTATGGAGTTCAGGAAGCGATGCCGGATAAAAATACGGTTGGCATTTACAGGGAAGAAATTGATGCGCTGTACCACAGGATGATGAAAGCAATATCTGGATAAACAGTATAGGAACGGGAGGATGGAATGAAAAAGATCGTAGTTTTAGGAAGCCTGAATATGGATTTTGTAATCCGGGTAAAAAAAATGCCTGAAATCGGAGAAACAATCCTGGGTGAGGATGTTACTTTGATTCCAGGCGGAAAGGGGGCGAATCAGGCGTATGCAGTAGGAAAGCTGGGAGGAAATGTCGCCATGCTGGGGGCTGTCGGGACAGATACTTACGGCAGCTGTTTAGTGAACAATCTGAAGGATGCCGGTGTGGATATCAATGGCATTCAGAAACGGAAGAATGAGTCAACCGGACAGGCGTTTATTACTGTTTATGAAAATGGAAATAATTCTATCATCGTGATTCCGGGGGCCAATGGGGTCCTGGAACCGGAAATTCTTCATGAAGATATGAAATATATTGAAGAATGCGATTATATTATCATGCAGCTTGAGATTCCTCTGGAGACTGTGCGGTATATCAAAGAACTTGCCTTGAAAATGGGAAAAAAAGTAGTGATTGATCCTGCTCCGGCTTTATCGGGGCTGGAGGATTCATTCTGGAAAGGAATCACAATTCTGAAACCGAATGAAACAGAACTTGGAATCCTGATCGGAAGATCTCTTCATAATGAAACGGAAATGATAGAAGCTGCGCGCAGCCTGATCAGTAAAGGAGTAGAAACGGTTCTGGTAACATTAGGAGAAAGGGGATGCTTATGGGTACAGGAAAAAGCAGCAATCCATTTCCCGGCAAAAAAAACAAAAATTGTAGATACCACTGCGGCAGGGGACAGTTTTCTGGCGGCATTGGTTACTGCATTAAGTGAAGACAAGTCATTTGAGAGTGCAATCGAATTTGCACAGACGGTTTCTTCTATTGTAGTCAGCAGGCATGGCGCGCAGCCTTCAATACCATGGAGATCGGAAGTACCTGGGGGTGTTTCAAATCAAAATTCGTAAAAATGTATTTTATCCGACAGTAATGATTATCCTGTTGTTTTCAGGATGTTACTTTTTTAATGATGAACTGGTCAGCAGGATATCCGACAGGATTAACCAGGCATTTAATCAGACGTTGGGATGGTTTTACTTGGTCGTGGCACTGTTCCTGGTAATTGTGACAGGAATTGCACTCTTTTCCAGGTTTGGGAAAATCACAATCGGAGGCAGTGAAGCGAAACCGATGCTGTCCACATGGAACTGGTTTGCGGTAGTATTATGCACAACAATTGCGGCAGGACTCATTTTCTGGGGAGCATGTGAGCCAATCTATCATTTGATGAAACCTCCGGATTTCCTGGGACTAAAGCCGGGAAGTCATGAAAGTGCGGTGTTTTCGATGACAACGATGTTCCTTCACTGGACGATCACACCCTATGCAATTTATGGAATTCCGGCATTGGCGTTCGCTTTTGCGGTTTATAACCGATACCGCAAATTCAGCTTTTCTTCCTGTATTGTGGAGGCGGTTCCGATAGCGGGAGGGGATAGGCCAGCAATGTTCATTGATTCCCTGTGTGTGTTTTCAACAGTCATGGGAATGATTGCTTCACTTGGACAGGGAATCCTCAGTATTGCAGGCGGGATTACGGAAATGACAGGGAAGCAGGCATCGAAAATAACCTGGCTTCTGATTGGCATTACGATTGCGGTGATTTTTACTGTTTCTGCGTGTAGCGGAGTACTTAAAGGCATCAAATGGATTTCAAACATTAATACTGTGTTTCTTCTCGCACTGCTGCTTTTTGTATTTATAGTCGGCCCCACTACGTACATCATCCAGCTGTCACTGGAAGCTTTTGGGGTATACATTGACAACTTTTTTACCAGAAGCCTGATGATGGGAGCGGGAAGTGGAAGCGACTGGTCATATTTCTGGACGATTTCAACTTTTGCGAACTGGATGGCATGGGCTCCGGTTACCGGAATGTTTTTGGGAAAAATATCATATGGACATTCCGTACGTGCGTTTATCGGAATCAATATACTTGCGTCATCTTCGGCGTCTGCGCTCTGGATCAATATTTTTGGAGGAACCGCGATTACCCAGCAGCTTCATGGTGTGGATCTTTACGGGAAGATGGAAGCCCTGGGAATGGAAAACGCAGTGTATACAATGCTCAAAAATCTGCCTGCCGGAGCAGTACTTGTTCCTGTACTTGTAATGGTGGTTCTGCTCTGTGTAGTGACTGCGGCAGATTCGACAACAAATGTACTTGGTGATCTCTGTTATCAGGGAGAGGAGCATGAAGCAGGAATGATATTTGTCAAGGCTGCGTGGGGAGGGCTGCTTGGGATTATGTCGGTTCTGATGGTATGTTCCAAAGGAATCGCAGGAGTTAAGATGATATCTGTAATCGGAGGGATACCGGCAGTTTTTCTTCTTTTGCTGTCGGGAATATCGCTTCTGAAAAATATACTGCTGGTATCTACGGGTAATGGCCAGCCCGATGATGCGATAGAAAAGAAACAGGATCAAAAATGGGAGGTATAAGGAGATGACAAAAATGAAAAGAATACCAATAGTGATGGATTTTGACACCGGGACAGATGACGCGATTGCGTTGATCACGGCCCTGCAGCATCGAGATATTCTGGATATCCGCGCGGTTTCAGCAGTAGCGGGGAATGTACCGCTTGAGGCGACTGCCGCAAACACAAGAAATATTATGGATATGCTGGGACATGCGGATATCAAAATAGCAAAGGGCGCCGAAAACCCGCTAAAACGGGAACTGCACTGTGCAATTTCCCATGGGAAAACGGGGCTTGGAAATGTGGAAATTCCGGATTCCGGAAGGGAATATTACGAAAAGGATGCGGCAGATGTAATTTATGAAGCTGCATTGGAATGCCAGGGAGAACTAATCGTGCTGGCAACCGGACCGCAGACGAATATGGCTCTTGCAATCCAGAGATATCCGGATATTGTGAAGCTGATAAAAAAAGTATACATCATGGGAGGGTGCCTGGTAGGGGGGAATATGACACAGGCTTCGGAATTTAATGCCTATGTTGACCCAGAGGCAATGCAGATTCTGTTCCGATCAGGAATAGATGTGACAATGATCGGGTTGGATGTAACATTACAGACAGAACTGCCAATGTGGGTAAAGGATAAGATTGCTGCAATAGAAACACCAGAGGCAAAGCTTGCGGTCCGGATTTTTGAGTTTATGCTGATCAGGAATAAAGAATTTGGATTTGATGTGGCAAATCTGCACGATGTAGTTGCATTCTGTGCGATTGTCCATCCGGAGATCCTGAAGCTGAAACGCTATTATGTGGATGTGGAGACGGAAGGAACCATTACACGGGGGATGACTGTAGCGGACTTCAGGGATGTGTGCCCGGATCATGAGAAAAATGTGGATTGTGCGGAGGATATTGATGTAGATGCGTTCTGGGAATGGTTTGTAAAAGTTTTTGAAGAGAGAGGGACGGTAAAATAATATGAAACAGACGAAAAAAAGGAATATGTGGCTGATGCTTATTGTCATCTGCCTTGGGGGAAGTATTATCTATATCTTTCCGTATCTGCAGTATACATTTTACGACAGCATGATGTCTGAGCTTGGCTTTACAAATACGCAGATGGGAAATGTGATGTCAGTATACGGAGCGCTGAATCTGATTGCCTATTTTATCGGCGGCATTATTGCTGACCGGTTTTCCAGCAGGATTCTTATTACATTTTCACTGGTGGTGACCGGAATCTCCGGCTTCTGGTTTGCGACTTTTCCGTCATATACATCCATGATGATCATCAGTGTCATCTGGTCGGTAACAACCATTTTTACATACTGGCCGGCTACAATCAAGGCGGTTAAGCTTCTGGGGGACAGTGACGTTCAGGGACGGCTGTTTGGGTTCAGGGAAGCACTGAATTCTCTGGGAGCTTTGATTTTTTCTTCCACTGCAATGTTTATTTTTACACGCACCGGAGAAAATTTCAGAAATGTCGTGATATTCTACAGCATTGTCTATATCGTGGTAGGAATTATCAGTTTTATTTTTCTGCCGAATGATGAAATCGGTGAAGAGGAAAAACGTAATATCTTTTCAGGACTTGGCTATGTGCTGAAAAACCCGCTGATATGGTTGATTGGATTTATCATTTTCTTTGGTTACGCAGTGGGTTCGATTATGGGAAGGCTGACCCCGTATCTGACCTCTGTATTTAAAATGGGGGTTGCAACAGCCGGTATTGTTGGGATTATCAACTCCTATGGTGTGGGTAATGTAGGAGCGGTTGCCGGAGGCCTGATCACGGATAAAATGAAATCGTCTACGAGATTTTTGAAGTGGTGCTTTGTGATCATGGCAATCTTGCTTGCTGTCTTTGTTGCGGTACCTGGAGTACCATCATTCTTGATGGTTGCGATCATTATGGGATTATCTGTGAGACTCGTACAGACTGCAGTCCGAGGGGTGTATTTTGTTCCGTTGGATGAGGCAAAAATCCCAGCTGAATACTTGGGAACCGCCGCAGGGGTTGTGAGTGTGATCGGTTTCGCGCCGGATGCATTTTTGTTTTCCGTATATGGGAAGATTATTGACAGTATGTCGGAAGTGGCAGGATATAAAGTGATGTTTGGCTCTTTGATTGGATTCTGTGTCATTGGATTTATTTTGACAAGTATTTTGATCAAGATGTTTCGGAGAGCAGAAAATTGACCGTAATATAGAAACAAACTTCCATGCTGTAAAACAGATAATCGAATCGTAACTTTAGTATTCTTTTGGAAGTACTTTTGCCGTTGCCGTTCATATCGGACTGTGCAGGGTGTACAAAGCATCGATAAATACCATTGAAACATCAGCCCAAAGTTGCTATACTATCAGAAGGATTGAAGATCGGGAGCTGCAGTAAGAGCATCAGCAGATACGATTTCCCCGACTTCAAAATCAGTAGAGAAAGGAATGTGAAGCAATGAAATTAGGCGTATTTAATCCGGTATTAAAAAACAAAACCTTTGAGGAGGCATGTACTTACCTGGAGGGCCTGGGCGTGCAGATGATGGAGATCGGATGCGGAGGCTTCCCGGGCAAGGAGCACTGCAACCCGAAGGTGCTTCTTGGCGACGACGAAAAACGGAAGGAATTTCTGGACGTGCTGGCCCGGCATCATCTGGAGATCAGCGGCCTGAGCTGCCACGGCAACCCGGTTCATCCGGATCCGGAGAAGGCAAAGCAGTTTGACGATGACCTGACCGACGCGATCCTGCTCTGTGAAAAGCTGGGCGTATCAATCCTGAATACCTTTTCCGGCTGCCCCGGAGCGGACGACGGATCGAAGATGCCCAACTGGGTCACCTGCTCCTGGCCGGATGATTTCGGCGAGATCCTTGCGTGGCAGTGGGAACAGGTTCTGATCCCATACTGGAAGAAAAAGGCGGCGTTTGCGAAGGAGCACGGCGTGGACAAGATTGCCCTGGAACTGCATCCGGGCTTTTGTGTATACAATACTAGCTCGCTGCTCCGTCTCCGCCGTGAGGTAGGACCGGAGATCGGGGCGAACCTGGATCCCAGCCACCTGATCTGGCAGCAGATGGATCCGGTTGAGGTGATCCGGGTGCTGGGAGAGGAGAACGCAATCTTCCATTTCCACGCGAAGGACACCCAGATCAATCCTTACAACTGCCGGATCAACGGCGTTTTGGACACCGGGAATTATCAGGATCTGCAGAAGCGCTCCTGGACCTTCCGTTCCATCGGCTATGGAAATGACCTGGGATATTGGAAAAATATCATCTCGCAGCTTCGCCTGACGGGATATGACCATGTGATCAGCATTGAGCATGAGGACGGACTGATGAGCCAGAACGAAGGGCTGACCAAGACGGTAGATGCATTAAAGCAGATCATCATCTTTGAAAAGCCGGGAGAAATGTACTGGGCTTAGGAACTGTGCAAAAATAATTTCCATTTGTACGGTTGGAAAAATCTTTGTGTCCTGTACGGTGGAAGATGGAGGATTCAGATGGATGATATTCAGAATCTAATTGTATTTTGCATGGAACTGATCGGAACGGTTGCATTTGCGGCATCCGGGGCCATGGTGGGGATCAACTGCAGGATGGACATTTTCGGGGTATGCGTGCTGGGCGTGGTTACGGCCGTAGGCGGCGGGATGACGCGGGATATGATCCTGGGAAATGTGCCGGGGGCGCTGATCCGGCCGGTCTATGTGCTGGTCGCGGTCTTTACGGCCCTGGCAGTATTTCTGGTGCTGTATTTTAAGAAAAATGTGCTCCAGGGAAAGCCGGGAGAGCTGTATGACAGGGCCATGCTGGTGATGGACTCGGTGGGGCTTGGGATCTTTACCGTGGTGGGCGTGACCACCGGGATCAGCAACGGCTATCTGGAAAATACATTTCTCCTGACCTTTCTGGGGACGCTGACAGGGGTCGGAGGCGGCCTCCTGCGCGACATGATGGCGGGCATGCCGCCTTATATCTTTGTAAAGCATATCTACGCCTGCGCGTCTGTGGCAGGGGCCCTGAGCTGTGTCTGGATCTACCGCGGCTTCGGACAGATCCCGGCCATGGTCGTATCCTCCGCGCTGGTGGTGGTGATCCGTTTTTTGGCGGCGCATTACCGCTGGAATCTGCCGCGGATGAATGAGAAGGGGGAGTGAATGGCGCAGCGGGAGCAGAAGATCTGGGCTTATGGGGCTCTAATCCTGGTAAAATGCTTCAATCGCCCGCGCAAAGAACTCCGAAGCGCCTTCTCCATATTCTTCATCCACCGCGCTTTGGACCTGCCCGCTGCGGTAGGTCTGCGCAAGCTGCAGCATACAGATCTTTTCCTCCTGCATCTGCGTAAGCTGTTTCATCACGAAACCGTATTCCCCTATGATCTCCCGGATTTCAAGGGAATGGATCTCGCAGTCCCGTTTGGCGATCAGTTTGCGGCGGATGGCCTGCTCCCGTCTGGCATAGCTTTCCGCAACCTCCTTACTGAGCGGGTGGTTCACCACGTCCAGGAAGGCGTCCCTGCCGCCGTACCATTCCACCACTTTTGCATACTGCTTCTGCATTTTCTCCGAGGAAACGGCCTCCATATAGTGCATTTTCCATTGCTCCTCGCTTCCAAATTCACGGACCGCGGTCTCCCGCATTTCCGGGGGCATGTGTTCGAACGTGGTCTGAAACATTTCCTCAATCTCTGCGTTATTAAATACTGTAAAATCCATTTGATCCTCTCCTTTTAGTATGGCGTCAATATTGGCGATCAGACGTTCCATGCGCTCCTTTTTTCTGACCAGCATCTTTCTCTGCATCTGCAGAAGTTCATTTCTGTCAAGAGCGGGATTGTCCATCATGGCCTTGATCTCTTTCAGCGGGATATCAAATTCGCGGAAAAACAAGATCTGCTGCAGCCGTTCCAAAGCCTGATCGTCATAGAGCCGGTATCCGGCCCCGCTTTTTTCTGTCGGCGTGAACAGCCCGATCTCGTCATAGTAGTGAAGTGTACGCGCGCTGATCCCTGTCTGTTTTGATAGTTCCTTTACTGTCATCATAGGATGTGCCCTCCATGTTCCGGATGTGTTCTGATACAGGAAATCCTTCGTTACTGTGAGCGCCCGGCCAGGGAGCGAACAGTGACAATCCTTCTGCAGCAGGTTTCCTGTATGAATGGATTATAAGCTATTACGTTCCGTGAAGGTCAAGCGTTTTTTGGAATATACAGAAAGTCTTTTTCTGGCAGATCTTCCGCATACGCTGGTATTGAAACGGTCAGTCCTCATGTTATGCGAGGCAAAAAAGTCGGAATCGACCTGTTTTTCCGCGTAAAAGGATATGGCAAATATAGAAATAAGCTGTTAATATGTCCTTATATCGTGAATGGCTTTGCTTAAGCAGCAGCTTTTTAAAGCCTGCAAAAAAAGAAAGAGAGGAATGCGGCATGTATGTAAAAGGAGTGAATCTGGGAAACTGGCTGGTATTGGAAAAGTGGATGAGCCCGGCGCTGTTTGAGGGGACGACGGCGGAGGATGAGTACAATCTTCCGCGTCAATTGTCCCGAGAGGTCTATGAGGCAAGGATACGGATCCATCGTTCGGAGTACATTACGGAACGGGATTTTGTGTCCATCAAAGCCATGGGTATGGAGGCCGTGCGCATCCCGGTCCCGTATTTCATTTTCGGGGACAGAGAACCGTTTATCGGCTGCATCCGGGAGCTGGATCAGGCGTTCAACTGGGCGGAAAGGTACGGGCTGGAGATCCTGATCGACCTGCACACGGCGCCTCTGGGGCAGAACGGATTTGACAACGGGGGGATCTGCGGCGTATGCAGATGGTCCCAGGAGCCGGAGGAGGTGGAGTTTGTCCTCTCTGTCCTGGAAAGGCTGGCGAAGCGTTACGGAACCAGGAAGGAGCTCTGGGGCATCGAGGTGCTGAATGAGCCGATCACGGAAAATGCCTGGAAGCTGATGGATGTGCCCAACCGTTACCCGGCGGCGGATCCGGAGCTGGCGAAAGGGTCCGGCCCCAACAGCCTGGAATTTTTGAAGGAGTTTTACTGCAGGGCTTATGACCGGATCCGGCAATATTTACCGGAAGAAAAATATGTTGTGATCCACGACGGCTTCGAGCTTCTGGCATGGAAGGATTTTATGAGGGAGGAAAAGTATGTCAATGTGGTTCTGGACACCCATCAGTACCTGATGATGGCGGAGGCGGCAGGATGCGCCCAGGAGCTGGAGGCATACAAGGCGTATATTGAGGAGCATTTCAAAAAGGACATCCGGGAAATGCAGCAGTACTTTCCGGTGATCTGCGGGGAGTGGTGTCTGTTCAATTCCCTGGCCTGCGGCTGCGATACAAAGGGCGGACAGAGCGTGTTAAACGGCGTGGAAGGAAGCAGTGAGGAGCGGGTAGACGCAGAAGAGAAGAAACGGATCTACCGCGCTGTGGCCGAGGCACAGCTGGACGCATGGAAAGAGGGCAGCGGATATTTCTACTGGAGCTATAAGCTGTTGACGGATACGGTCAATGACAGGGGCTGGATCGGCTGGGACAGCTGGGACCTGGGGAGATGCGTGGATTTTGGGTGGTTTGAAGAAAAGTAAAATGGAGCCGTTTTGACTAAGGGTGTATGAACAGGAGGAAAACCATATGCGTCATGAGATCGTATCGGTGAATCCGGATATTGAAGCGAGGTTTTATCTTTCCGTAGACATGGGGAGCTATGTGCCGCCCCACTGGCATGACAGCCTGGAGCTGGTCTATATGATCGAGGGGAGCATGGCGGTGACCTTCGAGAACCGCCGGGAGGTGCTTCGCGCGGGAGAATTTAATATTGTCAATTCCAGGGTGATCCATTCCGTACTGAGTGAAAAAAATAAAGCGCTGGTGTTGCAGATCCCCAAGGAAATTTTGAGAAAATTCATTCCGAATATCGAATTGTACACATTTTTTGTGGATAAGGATCCGGCGGGCGAGGTGGAACGGACCAGGCTGGAGAAGGTGAAGAAGATCTTCATGGATATGCACGCAGTCTATGATATCCGGCCGGAGGGATATCTCCTTCGGTTTAACAGCCTGCTGTATGAGCTGTTGTTTACCCTGGTCCATTCCTATTCCCATAAGCTGGTGCAAAAGGAATTTGACAGAAATGAAGTTCAGTTGGAAAAGATCAACCCGATCATGACCTATTTAAAGGAGCATTATCGGGAAAAATGTATCGTCTCGGAGCTGGCGGAGCATTTTGGGTATCATGAGGATTATCTGGCGAGGATCTTCAAAAAGCAGCTGGGAATGACAATCATGGAATATGTCTACGCGATCCGCGTTTCCAAGGTGTATATTGATCTGGTGAATACGGAGCGGACGGTGCATGAGATCTTCGAGGATCATGGCTGTACCAACTATAAGGTCGCCATGCGGTATTTCAAAGAAACCTACGGCTGTACGCCCCGGGAGAAACGGGAGGCGGTGCGAAGCATGAGCTGGAAGGAGATGCAGATGCTGCCGTCGCCCTTCTACGAGCCTTTCGGAGAATAAGAATGCTGCCGGTAATGGAATAGAATGCATGAGAGCAATCCCCCTGCATAACTGTCTGCAGACAGACAGGTCGGAATCGACCTGCATTTTCTTCGCAAATGTATCTAACAAAACGACGGAAATCTTGTTAGGATATCCATACAAAATAAAGTTGAGTGATACATAAGGAGGAAATGAAGAATGGAACAAAAAAACAAACTGACTTTTGCGAAGCTGGCAGAACGTTTTTCCTACGGCTGCGGCGACTTTGGGTGCAACATCATTTACACGGCCATGTCCGCGTTTTTGATGTTCTATTACTCGGATTATGCGGGCGTCAATACCCTCGCGGTGGGCACGATCATGCTGGTGTCCCGGGTATTTGACGGTGTCAGCGACATTATCATGGGGATCATCGTGGACCGCACAAAATCCCGTTTCGGGAAAGCGCGTCCCTGGCTGCTCCGGATGTGCATCCCCTTTGCAATATCCGGCATCCTTTTATTCTCCGTTCCGGCGGGAATGTCCGAGACGGCAAAGCTGGTGTACGTGTTCGTGACCTATAACCTGACGTCCACAGTGATCTACACGGCCATCAACGTGCCCTACTCTTCGCTGAATGCATTGATGACACAGGACCCTTACGAGCGCTCTGTACTCAGCATTTTCCGAAATGTGCTGGCGACCTGCGGGACGCTTCTGATCAACCTGGTCACCCTGCCGCTGGTCAGGGCCTTCGGCGACAACGCGTCTGCGTGGACGAAGGCATTTGTGGTGCTTGGTTTTTTGGCGGTGGCGGCATTTCTGATCAATTTCGCGGGTACGAAGGAGCGGGTAAAACCGGCATCCGCAGGAGAAGGTGAAGCACAAAATGTCCCGGTAAAGGAAGGGATCCTGGCGCTGTTCCAAAATAAATACTGGATCATGATGACCGGCGTCCTGGCATTGTTTTTCCTGTACTACGCCATCAACGGCGGAACTACGGTCTACTATGCGAAAGAGGTCCTGGGGGATGCGGATCTGGTGGGCACGATCAACGGCATTTACAATGCGATTCAGATCATCGGCATGTTCCTGATCGCAAAGCTGGTGAAAAAATACGGTAAGCGCAATGTATTTTCCATTGGACTGATCCTGGCGGCAGTTGGGATGCTGATCCTGGAATTTGGCGGCGGCTCCATGCCGGTTATTGTAGTGACCAGCCTGATCCGGGGCATCGGAAATGCATGCGGCGGCGCGACGATGTGGGCCATGGTTTCCGATACCATCGACTACGGCGAGTGGAAGACCGGATACCGCACGGAGGGGCTTGTAAACAGCGCCTGCAGCTTCGGCTATAAGATCGGAAACGGCGTGGGTTCCGCACTGCTGGGGCTGATCCTGGAGATCGGCGGATATGTGGGGACAGCTTCGGTCCAGACCGCTTCCGCAGTCACCGCGATCCGTGTCTGCTTCGTGTGGATCCCCATCGGAGTATTTGCGGCCTGCTTCATGATCCTTCGGTTCTATCATCTGGATGATGAATTTGAGGGGATCATTGACGACCTGCAGAAGCGGGCGGCCGGCTCGAAGTAAGGAACTGTGCAAAAATAATCTTACCATTTTGCTTGCCCAAATCTTCATACACTGCGTAAGAAAAAATTTTCCAGCTGTGCGGTTGGATGCCCCAAGGAGCATCCAACCCACTGATGCGGCAGCTGAGATTAAAAAAGGAGTTTCAAATTATGATTCAAAATCCAATTTTCAAAGGGTTCAATCCGGATCCCTGTATCTGTAGAAAACATGACGATTACTATGCGGCAGTCTCTTCTTTTGAGTGGTTCCCCGGAATCCCGGTGTACCACTCGAAGGATCTGAAAAACTGGGAGCTGTATACCCACGTGCTGACTGACGACGAAGAGGTGGAGCTTCGGAAGCTCCCCAGCGCGAAAGGGATCTGGGCGCCCTGCCTGACGTACTGCGAAGCAGAGGACTTATTTTATGTGGTGTACGGCGTGATGAATTCCATGAACGCCCGGTATTTTGATGTGGACAATTTCCTGATCACGGCAAAGGATATCCGGGGGCCGTGGAGCAAACCGGTGTATCTCAATTCCGCAGGCTTTGACGCATCCCTGTTCCACGATGACGATGGGAAAAAGTACGTGGTATCCCTGGAATGGGAGACGAGGGAAGGCTATGAGAAGCCGGGCGAGATCTGCATGGTGGAATACGACCCCGAAAAACAGGAGGTCCTGGGCCATGTGAAACGGATCTGGCGTGGGGGCACGGACCGGGGCTGCATCGAGGCACCCCATCTGACGAAGCGGGGGGAATACTATTACATCATGTGCGCGGAGGGCGGCACGGGCTACAACCACTGCGTCACCATGGGCCGCTCCAAAAATGTCTGGGGTCCCTATGAAAAGGATCCCATGAATCCGATCGTCACCAGCCAGCCGGGAGAGTCTTATGAAAGACACGATCCGGACCATCTGAAGCCGAAATATTACAATCCGGATTCCATCCTCCAGAAGTCCGGCCACGGAAGCTATGTGGACCTGCCGAACGGGGAGACCTATCTGCTGCATCTCTGCGCCAGGCCGTTTGCGCCGGAGCTGAGCTGCACGCTGGGGCGGGAGACGAGTATCCAGAAAATGAAATGGACTGAGGACGGGTGGCTCCGCATGGCGGATGGGAGCAATCTGGCGAAAATGGAGGTGGAAGAGCCGGCGCTTCCGGAAGCTTTGATGCCTCAGATTCCGGACTTTGACGATTTTGATTCGGAAGAGCTGGGACTCTGCTACTATGCGCCCAGGATCATGCCGGAGAGCTTCGTGGACTTGAAGGCACGGCCGGGATATCTGCGGATGCGGGGGCAGGAATCCAGGACCTCCCTGAACCGAGTCAGCATCCTGGCACGGAAGCTGACAAGCGTCTATGCCACGGTCACCGCGAAGATGGAATTTCAGCCGGAGGTCTATCAGCACAGCGCGGGCCTGATCCTTTACTATGACAATATGAACTATGTCAACCTGCGGAAATATTACAGCCAGACGCTGGGCGGAAGCGCTTTGTCCATCGTCCATCTGGAAAACGGCGAGAAGAACGAGATGGTGGATACCAGGATCGGCGTCCGGGATGTGCCGGTGTATCTCCGGATGAAGATAGAGGGGCGGAAGTTCCATTTCGAATGGAGCTATGACGGGGAAACGTATGCTCCCATCGGCGGGGAATTTGAGACCGCAAGATTCTCGGATGAATATTGCAGGTTCGGGGAATTTACCGGAACCTTCGTGGGAATGACCTGCGCGGACCGGGCAAGGCACCGGCATTATGCGGACTTTGATTTCTTTGAGTATATTGCGGATGAGACAAGAGATGTAGATTGAACGTAGAGGGCTGCCGGAAAATGACGGCATGCTTCTGAACGCCGCTGCCTTGATTTACAGGACGGCCTGTGATAACATATAGGACAGGAAGAGAAGAACTGGTTTGCATATAACAGCATTGCTGCGGGGCCCATGGAGGTGTGGATATGGGGAAATATCTGAATCCGGGTAGCAAAGGATTTCGCGAAAGCCTGAATTCTGCAATATATGTAGATAACGTTACTGATTGAAAAGACGAATGCAGTTCTGGATACAAGACAGAAGTTTTTATGCGTCAGCCGGCCGAGGCGTTTTGGAAAATCAATGGCAGCCGATATGCTGGCTGCATACTATGACCAGGAGGAGGATTCTTCCGGCCTCTTTGAAAAGCTTGCGATCAGCCAGAAGGAATCCTACAAAAAGAATCTGAACCAATATGATGTCATTAAGATTAATATGCAGGATATTTTTTCTTTTACGAAAAAGTCCTTTGTGATCCTGATTGATGAGTGGGATTGTCTTTTCCGTGAATACCAGCAGGACAAAGATGCCCAGAAGAAGTACCTTGATTTTCTCAGGGTGTGGCTGAAAGATAAAGATTACGTGGCTCTGGCCTATATGACCGGCATCCTGCCGATCAAGAAATACGGCTCACATTCTGCTCTGAATATGTTTACAGAGTATTCGATGACAGATCCGGGAGACCTGGCAGAATATTTTGGATTTACAGAAGATGAGGTAAAGGCTCTTTGTTCAGAATATCAGATGAGCTTTGACGAAGCAAAAGCGTGGTATGATGGTTATCAGCTGGTTACACATAGGAGAAATGGGGATGTATGCAGTTCCATGTATAGTCCGAAGTCAGTGGTCGAAGCAATGCTGCGGCATCAATTTGGAACATACTGGAATCAGACGGAGACCTATGAGGCATATGTAACCAATTTGCGAAGCGAATTGATTACCTGCTTGCCCGCTATTTGCGAAGCAAATTTTGAATGCGGGCAATTCCCGTTAGAAGCTTATATTGATATGGATATGGACGGATTAAAAGATGCGGTGATCCGGATGTTGGCAGGTGAGGAGATTCCTGTTAATACTGGGACATTCAGTAATGATATGACGACGTTTGCGGCAAAGGACGATGTCTTGACCCTTCTGGTGTATCTGGGCTATCTTCAATTCTCCAATATAATGATGAGAATGCACTCAGCTGTACGATTAATCTGGCATTTTATTTTGCCAGAGAGTACTATACGATCATCAGGGAGCTGCCTAGTGATGGTTTCAAACAGGACACATAAATGTGGGCTGGCAAATAACAAAAAATTGCGAAATAGGTGGCAGCCATTTTGGACATCAGAGGGATATGGGGAGGAGAATTCAGTGAGCAGTCGTACAGAAAATGTAGAACTGACGGTATTATGTCTGATCCGCCGGGAGGACCGATATTTACTGCAGGACCGGGTGAAGCGTGACTGGAGCGGATTTACGTTACCCGGCGGACATGTGGAAAAGGGCGAGTCCATCGTAGACGCTGTCATCCGGGAGATGAAAGAGGAGACGGGTCTGACGATCTTTCATCCCAGGCTGTGCGGAGTCAAGCAGTTTCCGATTGACGGCGGGCGATATATCGTATTTCTGTTCCGGGCGGATCAATTTACAGGTGAAGTCATATCCTCTGAGGAAGGCGAAATGCATTGGATCAGGGAAGAAGAGCTCTCGGATGTAAATCTAGCGGAGGGATTTCATGAGATGCTTCGGGTCATACTCGACGACAGCCTGAATGAGTTTCAATATGTGGTGGAAGAGGATGAATGGAAAATTGTGCTAAAATAGCAGGAAGGAGAGGAACCATGGGTATTTATGTGAATCCCGGGAATGTGCCGTTTCAGGAAGCGGTGAACTCACAGATTTATGTAGATAAAAGCGAGTTGATCCACTATACAAACAGTGTGATGCAAACGCAGCGGAAATATATCTGTGTCAGTCGGCCGCGCCGTTTTGGAAAATCAATGGCGGCGGATATGCTTTCCGCATATTACAGCAAAGGCTGTGATTCCAGGGAACTCTTTTCAAGGTTAAAGGTATCACGTGGAAATCAGGATCTGTCTGCTGGAGAGACTGAGAATGAAACAAAGCAGATGGAGGCGTATTGGGCAAATCTGAATCAGCACAATGTGATCCGCTTTGATGTACAGAGATTTCTTTTTGATGAATCCCATGCCAAAATATTTATCAATAGAATCCAGGATGTGGTTATTCGGGAGTTAGAGACTGAATTTGACGGATTTTTTGATCGTGAGTATGATCTATATGGACTGCCTGGTGTATTGGAGCAGATTTATGCCCGTACCGGAAAACGGTTTGTTTTTATCATAGATGAGTGGGATTGTGTATTCCGGCTGGCAAAAGAGAATATAGAGCTTCAGAAAAGATATCTTGATTTTTGGCGGGGGCTTTTCAAAGGCTCCGAATATGTGGAACTGGCCTACATGACCGGAATCCTTCCAATCAAGAAGTATGGAGAGCATTCCGCAATTAACATTTTTGACGAATATTCCGTGACCGATCCGAAGAATCTCGGCGAGTATTTTGGATTTACGAAAAAAGAGGTGTGGGAGCTGTGCAAGAATTGCGATGTGGATTATGCTGAGATGGAAAAATGGTATGACGGATATCAGCTGGGAGAACTCCATATCTATAATCCAAAATCTGTTTCGGATGCACTGACATGGAAAAAGTTTAAAAGCTACTGGATTGGAACAGAGACATATGAAGCACTCAAGGCTTATATAGAGCGAAATTTCGATGGACTGAAGGAAACGGTTATAGAGATGCTGGGCGGTGGACGATGCAGGATTGACCCGACCACATTTCAGAATGATATGACCACATTTTATACGAAAGATGATGTTTTGACCCTTTTAGTCCATCTTGGATATTTGACCTATGATGAGCAGACAGATCAGGTGTTTATCCCGAATCAGGAGATCATACAGGAGTTCATACGTGCTGTAAAGGTTGGCGGATGGGGGAATCTTATGGATGCGCTCAACCATTCGGAGGAGCTTTTGAAAAGTACGTGGGAGATGGATGCGGACGCAGTAGCTAAGGGAGTGGCCAATGCCCGCAAAGATATGTCTTCCATTTTACAATATAATGATGAAAATTCAATGGCTTGTGCGCTGTATGCTGCTTACTCTGCCGCACGGTCATATTATGCAAAACCCATCAGGGAACTGCCAAGCGGAAGGGGATTTGCGGATATTGTTTACTTACCCTTGCGGAATGCAGACTGCCCGGCATTGCTGATCGAACTGAAATGGAACAAGTCTGCTCAGGGGGCAATCAGACAGATCAAGAAAAAAGAATATGCCGACTGGCTTATAAGCTATACAGGGGATATTCTTCTTGTGGCAGTGAATTATGACAAAAAGAAAGATGTTCATGAATGTATCATTGAGAAATATACAAAAGAGTGAACAGCCAGACAAAGTAAAAACAGGGGCTTGCCGGAAAAAGCCCCTATTTTTTACGCACGAAAAAAGGTTATTTTACGGAAATGCTGTCCGATGCGATCGGGAGTGTCACCATAAAACTGCTTCCCTGCAAGGGCTGGCTTTTTACCGTAATGGTTCCGTGATGCAGCTCCACGATCTTTTTTACAAGGGCGAGACCAAGTCCGTTTCCCTCGGAAGAATGTGAGGAATCCCCCTGATAAAATTTATCAAAGATGAAATGCTGTGTTTTGCCGTCCATGCCGAACCCATGGTCCGTGACCGCGGCGGTAAAGGAACTGCCGTGTATGCTCATCGACAGATCGATCTTACTTTTGGACGGTGAAAATTTTACGGCATTGTCGATCAGGTTTGTCCAGACCTGCTTCAGCAGGGCTTTGCTGCCGGTCATTTCAAGCTCCTGCAGGGCAAAGTCGAATGAGATCTCTTTTTCCGTCCATTTGCTTTCCAGCAATACGACACACTCGCGAATCTGTTCCCCTACATTAAATTTTTCAGGATCGGGTAAAAGCGTCATACTTTCTACCTTAGACAGATTCAGCACATTGGAAGAAAGCTCGGTCAGCCGTTTGGCTTCTTCGATGATGATATCCAGATATTCCGTCTGCTCCTCTGCAGTCAGATCCCCCTTTTTTAATAATCTGGCAAATCCAAGGATCGAAACCATGGGGGTCTTAAACTCATGTGAGAAATTATTGATAAAATCAGAGCGCAGCATTTCGATTCCTGCAAGCTCTTCCGTCATCTGATTAAAGCAGCGGGACAATTCCCGAAATTCCTTCGGATGCTCCAGGTATATTTTGGTCTGAAAATTCCCTTCGGATACAGAATGGATGGCCTCCATAAATTTACGGAGCGGCCGCAGCGGAACATGTCCGATACACAAGGTGAGGACAGTTCCGATCAGGATACTGATCATACCGGCACGGAGCAGAAACGGAAGCAGGGACCTTCCGGGCACAGGCGGCCTGTCCATGATCCCATGCTCTAATAAAAACAGGATGACGGTATTGCTGATAAACATCGTTAAAGTGAGAAGTATGAAAATAATGCCGGTACTGAGCAATACAATATTTGTAGGAAATCCGCTTCTTTTTTTCATGGTGTATCCTCCGTGATCTGCGCCTTATATCCAAGCCCCCGGATCGTGATGATCGAAAAATCCGGACAGCCTTCAAAACGATTTCTCAGACGGTTGATATGCACGCTGACCGTCGCGTCCGAGGAATCCGTGGAGGGCCCCCAGATATCCTCCATTAACTGGATGCGCGTAAAAATCTGGTTCGGGTAGGACAAGAGCTTGTACAGCAGGTAAAATTCCTTCTGAGGAAGGAACTGCTCGCCGGAACCGGATCTTACAGACAGGGTATCATAATTCAGAGTCGTATTTCCTACGGTAAGCCTGCGCTCCGACACGATCTTAGAGCGCCTGAGAAGCGCCTTGATCCGCAGAAGAAATTCTTCTTCATCGACAGGCTTTGTCATATAATCGTCCGTTCCGGACCGGAATCCCTGCTTGATATCCTCGGGGAGCTGTCTGGCGGACAGCATCAGGATGGGAATGTCATTGCCGCATTCCCGGAGCAATTTTGCAAAAGCATATCCATCCATGCCGGGCAGCATAATGTCCAGTACGATCAGATCGATGCTTTGCTTCTCCATGATATTGAGCGCTTCTTTGGAGGAATCAGCGCCAAAGGTTTTATAGCCGGCAGAAGAGAGAACCGCAGACAAAAATCTCCGGATATTTTTGTCGTCGTCTACGATCAACAGCTGAAACATGAAAATACCTCCCCGAATCCTTGCGTACTCCTGGAAATTCTTTGTATTCGAATTTATGAGAGTACTCCTCGTTCCATTATAGCATGAAAACCAAAACGGAACATGAAAAAATGCTGTTTCATATGTAAATTAACAGTTTTTTCACATTCTGCACCGCTTAGTTTAAGTTGAGTTTATCTTCCTGCCTTACGATATTTCAAGGGCGCCCGTTATGGCCATTCGGCCGTTTCATAAGGTATACCCAGGGGCATCCCATTATGGCCATACGGCCGTTTCATAAGGTATATATAGTAAGGGAGTTAAGATATATGGAAAATTATGAATTGACGAGTCCTTCATCAGGGATCAGGAAGACAAAATTTACTTGCTTGAAAGACCAGCAGCGTTCCCTTAACATGCAGATCCGTCTGGCAATGCAGCTGCATGACAGAACAGTTCAGGATGAGTTGGAGAGGAAGCTGAAGGAGGTTACGGATCAGCTTGAGCATATCCTTTATTGAAAGTGCGGCAGGCAGATCCGTTATGATGTATTTTTCAAAAAATCACTGAATTCCTTCAATTCCTTTTTCTTCTCCTCCGAGAGCTGATTGAATTCCATATTTTGAATTGCACCCTCCAACGCATACAGGTGTACCAGGCAGACCTGGGGATAAGCCTCTTTCAGTTTTATAAAGGCCTGTCTGGAGCCGGTTTCTGCAAGCTTTTCGGAGGAATCAATGCCGACAGATGTCAGCTTTTTTGCCATTTCTTTTCCGATATTTTTCATAGACATTAATTCAGACATATTTTTTCTCCTTATTGGTCCAGTTTCCGGGATTCGTATCATCCGGCACCAGCCCCGCCAGAATATCTTCATAATGCTTTACTTTACGGTCCATAAATTCTGCGGTTGCTTTCGCCTCCTCCGCTTTTTTGTGAGCCTGCCCGCACTGACGGAGGATGATCTGGTATCTTGCGCGCAGATTTTCCTCCGACTCCTCCAGACTGCATAACCGGCAGTATTCTTTGATGTCTTTGAGAGGAGTGCCACAGCTTTTCAGATAAGTGATCCCCTGCATCCAGCTGACCGATTCGTCATCAAATACACGGCGGTTCTGTTCATCCCTCCGGCAGGGCAGCAGGTTGATATCCGTATAATAGCGTACGGTGTGTTCTGTAGTGCCAAACATTTCCGCAAACTGTTTCATGGTGTAGTTCATAAAAATCTTCTCCCGGTGCAATTTATTCTGCAAACTTGAAAAAAGGTATTGACTTTGAGTTACACGAAGCTGATATACTCATTATAATGCGAAGAAATGCTTCGCACAAGATTTATTTTCAGGTTCTGAACGGCAGTAAGGAGTTGTAGAAAAATAACTGACACATCTTGGCTTGTCTATTGCTCCGACTGCACAGACCAAAAAGCCTCGACGATGCCCGCATCGCCTGCGTTTTTTGACCTGCACATCCGAAGCAATATCCTGCGCAATCTGTATCAGTTATTTTCCTACAACTCCTAAATATCAATTGTAACCCAATGGCCACAATGGGAAGCCCTTGGGTATAAAAAAGAAGAACCCGACGCATCGAGTTCCCCTAAAGTGTTGTCCGAAGACGACCACCGCAATTCATACATATAATATACCACAGTCCATAAAGATATGCAAGAAATTTTAAGAATGACTGATAAAATTTTGAAGTTGCAGGAGATGGGCTCTTTGCTGTGTCCCAAGAATTTGATTACATACATTATTGGGAATCTGTGTTCTTAAATTATCAGTACAAGATATAAAAGAAGTAATGAACTGTTTACAGGAAGTTTTTGTTTCACCCATTTTCCGCAGTATGTATGCAATGAGAATGATATATGCATCAATGTATTTGAATTCAATGTTCGTGATGTTTGTTTCATGTTCTAATAAGGTAATAAGTCTTCTATTGATGGTACTGGTTTGAAAACGTGTATCAAAAATAGTGTTATTGTGCGCTACTGCATTTCGTAAATCCTTAAGAGCATAAATGATATATTCGGTCAGTTTTCCGTCAGCGTCCAGATTACTTGGCAGGCTTAAAATAGACGAAGTGTGAAGCTTGACTGACAAATTTGAACATGAGAAAAAAGTACCAAATTCCCCCAATGTTAATGACTCAAATATAGCCCAGATAGGAATGGGCTGATCATTGTCAAAAAAATGATTTACAGTATGTTTATGATTAGAGTAATCACGTATGAGAGCATTATTGATTTTGCTTTTCAGGGTCATGCGCTTAGTGTACTGTTTGTGGTAACGGTCACTGCCGGGCGCATATGAGCGATAATCTGTTATGGATTTATTAAAAATAGTATCCAGGTTTTCAGATTTGCTGTCTGCCAAAACAGATTCAATCACATAACTTTTTAATGCGTTTTCAATAAACATTACTTTTGGATAGAAAAGTGTTTTCAATTGCATATCGAATTTGTTTAAGGCAATTACTTCATCCAGAGATGAGAAATGAATCCGATGGCTGGGGCTTCGAACGAAACGGTATCCTTTATATCCATGATAATATCCTATGTTCCTGAGCGCTTGAGTCTGATTGCTTTTTACAGCAACAGAATGGCGTGAGCGTAGATATTTCATTAACTGATATATTGTGAGCATATGATTTCCCCTTTGCATAGATAGATTTTTTTCTAAAAGGTATTGACTTCGAGTTACACGAAGCTGATATACTCATTATAATGCGAAGAAATGCTTCGCGCAATATTTATTTTCAGGTAAAATATCAATCACAAGAAATGGAGAGATCAGACATGGGATATTTAGGAGAAGAGATCAGAAAGTTAGGGTTCGGCCTGATGCGCCTGCCGCAGAAAGACGGCGTGATCGACGTGGAACAGGTCAAGGAAATGACAGACTTATTTATGGAGGCCGGATTTACATATTTTGACACGGCCTGGGCTTATGCGGGAAGCGAGGATGCCATCCGCCAGGCGCTGGTGGAGCGCTATCCACGGGACAGCTACCAGCTTGCCACAAAGAATGCGGCCTGGATCGACTGCAAGACAAAGGAGGAGGCGTATGCACAGTTTGACACCTCACTGGCGCAGACCGGAGCAGGATATTTTGATTTTTACCTGCTCCATAATCTGGGGGAAGCAAGATCCAGATATTTTGACGAATACGACATGTGGAACTGGGTAATGGAGAAAAAGAAAACGGGCCTGATCAGGCACGTGGGATTTTCCTTCCACTCCACCCCGGAAGAACTGGAAGAGATTTTGAATGCGCATCCGGAGATGGAATTTGTTCAGCTCCAGATCAACTATGCGGACTGGGATAACCCGGCAGTGCAGTCAAGACGCTGCTACGAGGTGGCAAGAAAGCACGGGAAACCGGTTGTCATCATGGAACCGGTGAAGGGCGGCATGCTGGCGACCCCTCCGGAATCCGTGCAGAACATCCTGAAAGCAGCCGAGCCGGAAAGCTCCGTGGCGTCCTGGGCAGTCCGTTTTGCGGCGGATCTGGAAGGCGTGATCACCGTGCTGTCCGGCATGAGCAATGTGGAACAGATGAAGGATAACCTTTCCTATATGAAGACATTTGACGGACTGACGGACAGCCAGAAGGAGACATTGAAGGAGGCCCAGGAAGAGCTGAAACGGATTCCGCTGATCCCCTGTACGACCTGCAATTACTGTGCGAAGGTATGCCCCATGAATATCGGCATCTCCGGATCCTTCACGGCCATGAATTATCTGACTCTCTACGGCGATACCGCCCTGGCGAAGAATCAGGAGGGATGGCTTGTAGGCGGACATGGGCTGAAACGGGCGGACGAATGCATCAAGTGCGGAAAATGTGAGGAAGCCTGTCCCCAGCATATCGCCATCCGGGAGAACCTGGTGAAGGTGAGCGAAGCGCTGATCAAGTGATCATGAGTATTTCCGGAAACTCAGCCGTAAAGAAGGGTGCAGGGAAGTTTCCGAGAGTGCTTATCACATGCAGGAGGAAAAATGCGGCTGAGACAGCCGGCCGGCGAACCTGCCCCTGATCCACAGTCAGATAAAAACGGATTGAAGCAGAAAAACACTGCATTCACGCAAAATACATTGTATCAGATCAAGATATGGACTAAAATAGAATTAACAAATATCGTGAATCATTGCCGTTTATGTGAACGGCAGAAAGGAGGCCCATATGTTGAAGCAGAAAAGATACATGAACTTGTTTGTGATCCCGCTGATCGGTCTTATGCTCATATCCTGCACAAAAGGATCGCCCTCTGATTCTGAGGCAGAAGAGATCATTCATGATTTCTGGGAGGGAGATTATGAGTACACCGTGTATAGTAAACACGGCGAAGGTTCGGAGCAGTCTCATGGAGAAGTGAAAGGAAAACTGATCTCCGACCCCTATCAGCAGTATGAGCAGGCGGCGGATGCGTCGGAGACGCAGGGGATCGTGGAGCAGTACTGGTATATGCAGGGCGAAAATGTGGTGTACAATATGAAAATGTCCGTATCCAACCGTCCGGACTGCTGGACGACGTTTGAATCCGGAGCAAAAGGAAGCGACATGTACATCAAAGAGGATCTGGCATTTACCTTTGACCGGGAAGAAACGGTTTCCGGCCGGAAGGTCTGTGTATACCGCACGCAGTTCGAAGAGGAACATGTTGCGGATTATTCCCAACTGCCGGAGGAGGATGGAAACGTTCCGGAAAAGTTTACGCTTCCCTTTACGATGGTCATGGAATACTACATTGATTTTACAGAAAAAGAGGTTGTCCGGATCCGGCTTGACGGCACCGATTCCGCCAGGGCAGCAGAGATCGCGAACCTGATGTATTCCGGAATGACACAGGAAGAAGCAGAAGAGGAATTCCGGGAGAACGGATCAGAAGAAACTTATGAAGTCATATACGATATCAAAAATTTCAACGGGACGGTTGAGATTGATCCTCCGGAGGATTTGAAAGAATTGTGAGATCAAGACAGAACAAGATTTTAAGGCAGAGTTAAAAAATGATTGACATAAAAGTATTCATTGCATATAATAATATCAGATACAGCGCGCTGTATCTAGTGGGCTAACACTTAAATCCGAAATACTTGCCGGACGTATGTGCTGGTTGTTGGCAGGCAACGTAAAAACCTGAAACGCTTACTGGACATATGTGCCAGCCGTTGGCGGACAACACAAAAATTAGCAGTAAAAGAGAGTTGGTAATGCTGAGGTATTATAACTCTCTTTTTATGTTGGCGGGGAGAGGAATATGAATCATACATATACAAAGAAAGAAGCGCTGCAGATTGTCATTACATCAGCAAAAGAGTACGCTGAATTACAGAAGATGAGATCCGGTTTAAAGAGGACGGTACAACTCCACTAAAGTTAGAAGCATTACCAATGTTGCTTCGATTTTTACATTTTTCAAAAATGACGGCAATATACAATGGTAAAAAACCAAAGCTGGCGGTCAGCCGGATTACGGGAACAATAAATTATTGTCTTGGTTTTATAAAAGAAGGAAAATATTATGTTCCGGGATCCTGCTTGAAGGAGGACATCCGCAAGCTGGGAGATCCTGTATCACAGATTCTGGCAGTTATGTCTAAAAGAGCAAATCGATTCGAGCCTGTATATAAAGAGCTCCGTTATGTAGCTAAAGGTGTTCCGCTCAACAGGCTGATATTGCCGGATGAATTAAATCATCTGATATCATTAGAGAAATATATCGAAAAATGAATGAAATAACTCTCAGGAGATGCGCGCTGCGGCGTACAAGACAGATGTCGCCTTTCAACCGCCGCAGGCACGGATTTTACAATCAAGTTTTTTTTACATCATCCCCAGATACTTCAAGATCATCATAGAAAGATTCATATTCATAAATTCCTCCCCCACCGCAAGCTCACACCCCATCAATTCCCGGATCTTCCCCAGCCGGTACAGCAGCGTATTCTTATGGATATGCAGGTTCTTCGCCACCAGGGCGGACTGGCCCGGCTGGTGCAGATATTCCTTCAGGGTAGCGATCAGCTCTGTCCCCTTTTCCTGGTCATACAGGTAAAGCCGCATCAAGCCCGGATGCACCAGAAACCGGATATTGACCCCGTTTCGCTCCGCGGTCTCCAGCATTTTATACACATAGTAATCACTGTAATAATACACCGGCGAAGGGTCTTTCAGCTTTAGCCCCAGCTTCACCGCATCCACGGCCTGCTGATAGAAGGAAGGCATATCCTCCAGCTGCCGGAAAAAATTGCTGATCCCGGCCTTGAGTTGATTGGCCGAAAGATAATCCGCAAGCTGGCTCATTTCATATTCACTGAGATTCTGAAACAACTCCCTGCTGATAAAAAATACGATCGTATCCTCATAGATCACATAGATGCTCCCCGAAAAAATCTGGATCAGCCGTTCCAGGATCACATTAAGCTGCAGGTCGGAGGTGCTGTGTCCGGCAGGCGGAATGGCGACGATATAAAAGGTTTCCTTCAGATTGTATCCCAAAAGCCGCAGCCGTTCCCGGATCCTGGATGCGTCCTGGCCCGGATTTTTCAGCAGGTCGGACAGGAAGTAGGAATACATCACGCCTTTATTTCTCGTATAGGCAGAATCCTTCTGCAGCTCCATGGAAACCAGGTTGGAAAACCGATGGAAGAAATCCGCGTCAAATTCCCGGAAGGGGTGCTCGGATTCCAGCATCATGATATGCCCCACCTCGATCCCCTGGATGCGGACCGCATCCACCAGCATGCCCTTCTGCACCAGTTCATTTACATAATAATAAGCCGTATCCGCCTTGCGGACCTTTTCGTCCAAGCGGTTGGCGCGGATGGAGGCGATTCCCTGCTCGCTGATGTAACCGGACTGGCTCTCCGCGTTGAAAAATGCGTTGTCCGGGATCAGGCCGGCGGAGATGGCCAGATATTTATGCTGGAGGTCCACCACATAGATGGGATTGCCTAGGATCCGGGCGGCCGTATCCACCAGATACTGCAGTCCGTTTCCCGAAAACAGGGCATTGACCAGGAGATGCATCCCGGCGGTGATCTCCTGGAGCTGGGACAGTTGTTCCAGGCAGTCGTTGAACAGCGCGGCTTCGGAGACGGACGGACCAAAATAGGCCACAGTAAAGGAAGCATCGTCATAGTGGGAAAAATCTGCTGGTTCCCCGCAGCAGAACAAGGTAAATTCCGATGGAAGCTTTGGATCCGGCAGGCAGGAGGCCAGGCCCAGATAAAGCGCGGCCGGATCAAAAACAGTCTGGGCAGGATCCCAGAGCCGGGCAAACAGCAGATCCCGGGAGGCGTCCTCCTTTCCAAATATCTGCGGCTCATAGCCTTTTTTTCTTAATTTTGATAATAATACGGAATATTCCATAGGTTCTCCTTGGCGTATTGTGCGTTCGTACAAAAAGTATATTTCACAAAATAGAAACATTGGGTACAAATACGATGAATCCAGTACATTTATTATATATAATAAATGTACAATCGTAAAGAGAAAAAACCTCTTTCGACAGGAAAAACTTTAAGTGTTTAAAAACACCGGGAAAGGAAGTTGATTATGACAACATTAGGAAAGTATGGAAGAAGCGTGTCGATCATTGGCGTCGGCTGTACCCCGTTCATGTATACGGTGGACAATCCCGAGACAGACGGGCTGACCGAAGGGGAAATGTTCGGTTACGCGGCGCTCAAAGCCATGGAAGACGCCGGGGTGAACCCGCAGGATGTAGACTTTTATTTTCACGGACAGGCCAGCCCCTTAAACGGCTCCAATTACCTGACCCCCAACATCCAGATCGGAAACTGGTTCGGCATGAAGGGAAAGGGCTCCATCCACCATTCGGAAGCATGCTGCACCGGCTATCTGGCGATCGAGCAGGCGGTCAACGCGGTTGCCTCCGGAAAATACAACTGCGTGCTGACCGGGGCCGTAGAGTTCGGCGACAGTACGCCGTCTCCGGCGGACAGCGTGGAAACTCCGAAGCATCCCTACAAGAGGGATAAGATGACCATGGACAAATTTCTGAAAACCACCTCATGGCTGTATGACCGTACTTACACACGGGGCCTGATGGCAGGGCAGGAGCTGATCTACGACGACGCGGCGGAATGGTATGTCAGGACCAGAGGGATCACTGCTGAGCAGATGAACAATACCCTGAATTGGATGTGCATCAACAACCGGAGAAATGCATCCGTAAATCCGTTGGCGATCGAGAGAAAGACTTATGAATCTCTGGCCGAAGAGGCAGGCATGACTCTGGAGGAATACATGAATTCTCCGTACAATCCGCGCATGGGAGACTTCCTGCGTGCCGGCGGCGTGGAGCTGAAATGCGACGGCGCGGCGGCGGCCATCGTATGCGCCACCGATATGATCCCGGAGATCGCGAAGAACTTAAAGCATAAGCCCATCGAAGTGATCGGCATCGGAAGCGCGGCCTGTGAAGCGACCACGCCTCATTTTGAGGTGCGCGCTACGGAAGAAGCGGTGCGCCAGGTATACGAGCTGACCGGACTGAACGGAGAAGACCTGGACCTGTTCTATGCCAATGACTTTATCATCACGTCCCACCTGGTATCGGCGGAGATCGCGGGATACCTTCCCTACGGCGAGGGCTGGAAATATATCTGCGACGGGCGGACCGCATGGGACGGCGACAGGCCCATCAATACCAACGGCGGACGGACCTCCTTCGGGCACGCCCATGCGGCTTCCGGGCTTGCAGATGTATACGAGGCATGCAAGCAGATGTGGGGAGAGTGCGGAGACCATCAGGTGAAAAAGCTGCCGAAGACAACCATGCTCCGGGGATACGGCGGAGCGCAGAACGTTGCGGCGGTCGTGATTCGGACATTGGAGAAATAAAAGAGTGAGTGACTGGGGACACCCGGAGCGGGTGTGAACAGAAACCATGATAATGCGAGGAGGCATAGCATGAGTATCAAATTAGAAAAAGTAGTGCAGAAATTTTATGAGGGCCTGGAAGAGGGCAAATTTCTCGGGCGGAAATGTCCGAAATGCGGAAATGTAGAATTTCCGCCGGTATATGCCTGCAATGCATGCGGCAGCTATGAGACGGAATGGTATGAGATCAGCGGAAAGGCAAAGCTGCATTCCATCGTCCTTCCGGCGGCCTTGTCCTCAAAGCCGGAATATAAGAAGCTGGGAAAATACGCATACGGCGAGGTGGAGCTGGAAGAAGGGACGCGGCTCAATGCGGTAGTCCGCGGCATCAGCAAGAAAAACAGGGCGGAGATGTCTGCGAAGCTTCCGCTGAACTGCCACGCATCCATCTTCGAGCGGGAAGGCGGATTCAAGACGGTTGTTTTTGACCTGGATGAATGATCGGAAAAGTTGAGGATGATACGGAACGCCGGACAGCACAGCCGTGTGAGGAATCATGACGCTTTGCGGGTGCGGCCGGAGCGATATTCACGGCAGATTTCATCGGCCGTGGGTATGAAAACAAATAAATGCATTATAAAAAAGGAGACGAAAATCATGGAAAGAAAAGAATTAGAAGCACAGGTGATCAATATGGTAGCAACCTCTTACAAGCAGGATGCGGCATCCCTCTCCACAGAGACATTATTCAAGGAGGATCTGGGCGGGGCATCTATTCAGATGGTAGCTCTCGTATCCGAGATTGAAAACGAGCTGGATGTGGAGCTGATGCTTGCGGATGCCAGCGGCTGCGCGACCATCGGGGACCTGGTGGATCTGATTGAAGGAGAAATGTAAAAAATGAGTGTACTGGATCAGATTTATGTGAGGGCAAAAGAAAATCCAAGAAAAGTCGCATTTCCGGAAGCCATGAATGAAAAGATGATGCAGGCCGCATACGAGACCGGGAAAGAGGGCTATATCATTCCGGTGCTGGTGGGCAACGGCAGTGAGATCCGGGAGGCGGTCAGAGAAAGAGGCTATGAGGAAAGCGTATTTACCATCGTGGATATCAGCGAGGAAGAGTATAAGAAGACACTGATCGACAAATATGTGGCGCTTCCCCAGACTATTTTGAAGGAAAAGGCGCTGAACCGGAGAATGCAGAATCCGCTGTACTACGCCATGGCCATGCAGGCGGTGGAGGAAGCGGACGTGACCTTTGCAGGCATCGACAATACCACGGGGGATGTGCTGCTGGCGGGGCAGATGATCATCGGATTGAAGGAAGGCATCAGTACCGTTTCCAGTATCGGCCTGTGTGATATTCCGGGCTTTTCGGGAAGTGAAGGGTCTCTCCTTGCTATCGGGGACAGCGCGGTCTGCACCAATCCGGACGCAAACCAGCTGGCGGACATTGCGATCTCTGCCTGCGATACGGTGAAGGCGCTGCTGGAATGGGAACCCCGGTGCGCCATGGTCAGCTATTCCACCCTGGGAAGCGGGCAGGGAGAGCTGATCGACAAGGTGGTGGAGGCGGTGAAGCTTGCCAATGAAAAGCGGCCGGACCTTGCCATCGACGGGGAATTTCAGTTTGACGCTGCCATTTCCCCGGCCGTAGCAGAGAAAAAGGTGAAGCGGGAAAGCAAGGTGGCAGGAAAAGCAAACGTCGTCATCTGGCCGGATCTGAATGTGGGAAATGTAGGGGTCAAGCTGATCCAGCAGTTCGGACATGCGGACGCCTACGGCCCCATGCTGCAGGGCTTCAACAAGGTGGTATGCGACTGCTCCAGAGGGGCGCCGGTATCCGAGATCAAAGGAAATATCGTGATCAGCGCGGTACGCGCGGCCGGGAGCAACTGAAAGAAAGGTGTTAAACATGAGTGAATATAAAATTTTAGCCATCAATCCCGGCTCCACGTCCACGAAGATCGCGCTTTTTCAGGGAGAGGAATGCCTGTATTCCAAAAATGTATCTCACGATGCGGCGGAGCTGGACAAATTCCGGAATCTGACGGAGCAGCTTCCCTACCGCCGGGATATGATCCTGAGCCTTTTGAAAGAGGCCGGGATCACACTGGACGATGTAGACGTATTTGTCGGACGCGGGGGCGGCCTGCTTGCCATGGAAGGCGGCACCTACGAAGTGACGGAGCTTTTGCTGGATCATGCCAGGAACTTCGCCAACGGGGTCATCCATCCCGCCAGCTTAGGCTCCCAGCTTGCCAATGAATTTGCCGAAAAATACGGAGCGAAGGCGATGGTAGTCAACCCGCCGGATGTGGATGAGCTGCAGGACCTGGCCCGGATGACAGGCATCAAAGGGGTGAACCGGATCATCCACCTGCATGCGCTGAATTTAAAAGAGACTGCCATCCGCCACAGCAAGGCGGTGCTCCATAAAAAATACGAGGAATGCAATTATGTAGTCTGCCACATCGGCGGGGGAATCTCCGTTTCCGCCCATCGGCAGGGCAGAATGGTGGACGGCTATGACATTGTAGGCGGCGAAGGCCCGATGGCGCCGACCCGCTGCGGAAGTGTGGCAGTGGCCGACCTGCTGGCGTATATCCGGGAACAGGATCTGGACATTGCCGACGTGAAAAAGCTGTGTACCAGAAACGGCGGCTTCATCAGCCACACCGGGATATCCGATGCACTGGAGCTGACCCAGCGGGCGAAGAACGGAGACCGGTATGCGGAAATGCTCTGGAATACGATGATCTACCAGATCGAGAAATGCATCGGCTCCATGGCGGCCGTACTCCACGGCAAGGTGGACGGCATCCTGCTGGGCGGCGGCATGGTACATAACAAGGATCTGGTGGAGCAGATCTCCGAGACCTGTTCCTTCATCGCGCCGGTCACGGCTTATCCGGGCGAATTTGAGATGGAGGCCATGGCAGCAGGCGCCGTCCGGGTACTGGACGGGGAAGAGGAATTGAAGCAGTATACCGGAAAAAAAGTCTGGGAGAAATTTGATTTCGAGTAATGCAGAAGTTATTTCCATAAAGTTTCTAAACAGAACAGGAGTCAGGACATGGAAGAGAAGAGGGAAAAAAGAATCCGTATGCTCACACTGGCCTTCGGGATCGCTCTGATGCCGCCGATCTGGGCGGTGCTGAGTCCCTACATGGGGATCAGCACCGGAGCGGTGGCGCTGATCTGCGCGGGGCTGTATGTGGCAAACGGAAATCAGAGAAAAGACGCATTAAAAATCACGGTTGGCTTTCTGTGCGGGGATGTGTGGGCAGTCCTGGCAGTCTGGATCATGGAAGCAATGCCCTTTCATCCCAATGTGGAATTGTATTGCACCCTGTTTGTGCTGGGCGGCCTTGCGGTCATCATCGGAGAGACATGCTCCAGATTCATCTTCGTACCCTCCTGGCTGTGCGGCTGGGCCATCGGCCTGACCATCTTAGGGCCGATGAAGGTGCAGGAGTTCGGGACGCTTCCCATCCAGATCGGCGCGGCCATGATCGCAGGGGTCGTTTATGTGGGGATCGGGGTGGATGCATTCCAGAGGATGCTGCTGAAAAAATTCGGGGTATCATAAGGAATAAGAAAGTTCGGTTGCTAGTATGACCGTGACAGACAGGAGAGTTAATCCGAAGTGGAGGCAGAGGGAAGCCGAGAGACAGACTATGCAGGTGCAATTAGTTTTTCTGTGCTTTATGAATATCAGTTTCAATGGACATCAGTCAGGAATGGCTGGTGTTTTTTTACGTAAATAGGATAAGCATCATACTGATAGTGAATAAATTAAAGTGAAAAGTTATTTTAAGATCTAAACATGTTGAAAGGCTTTTACTTGGCAGGTATAATGGGATATATGAAATAACAGCTTTACAAAAGATGTTGATATTATTTGTAACTGTAAGGAGATAGGGAGGTGATTTTATGGGTAAAAGAGCAGAAATAGAAAAAATTAACAGCGATAAAGAGTATGAACAACTTCTTCGACAGATTATGGTACGATCACAAGCAGGATTAGAGAAAGCAGCTGATGAGGTAAGGAAAGCACAGCTTGCGGCTTATTGGGATAATGGACGGTATATCGTTGAGTATGAACAAAACGGAAAAAAGCATGCAGAATATGGTTTAGAGTTATTGAAAAGATTAGCGGAAGATTTGACATTACGGCTTGGAAAAGGTTATAGCAGGCCCACATTATATAAAATGAGAAAATTTTATCAGTGCTATCCCAACGGATTTGAAGAATGTAAGGAACTTTCATGGTCGCATATTTGTGAACTGATTTATATAGAGGATGATTTGGAAAGAAGTTTTTATGCAAAACAAAGCGTTGCCGAAAACTGGAATGTACGGACATTAAAAAGACAGAAAAAGAGCGCGCTATTCCTCCGTCTTGCAGCCAGTAAAGATAAAAAGGGGATATTAAAAATGGCAGAAGAAGGAATTGAAATACAGACTGCACAGGATATAGTAAAGGACACATATACATTAGAATTTTTAAATCTTAATGACAAACAGCATTATAATGAGAAGGATTTAGAAAACCGGATTTTAGAGCATTTGCAGGAGTTCTTACTAGAACTTGGGAAAGGATTTACTTTTGTAAAAAGGCAATATCCAATGAATATTGGCAATAAAGTGTTTTGGTGTGATCTGGTTTTTTATCATCGAATTTTGAAATGTTTTGTGTTGATAGACCTGAAAAGAGATGATGTGCAGCATGATGATATTGGGCAAATGAATACTTATATGGGGTATATAGCGGAGGAGGAGAATATGCCCGATGACAATCCTCCCGTTGGAATAATACTTGCACGTGGAAAAGATGAACTGCTTGTGAAATATGCGACATATGGTATGGATAGTAATTTATTTGTATCAAAGTATGAATTATACTTACCGAATAGAGATGAGTTGAAGCGTTTAGTTGACAATATCATGAAGGAAGCAGATGAGGAGGAAAAGTAGATTTTGTCGATAATTTTTGAATCACAAAAAATGAGAAAACACCATATTTATGAGATTTTAGCCATTAGTCATTTATAAGTTTTTCTTTTTGTCGATAATTTTTAGAGCAATTTTAGAATACAGATGATAAACTGGGCTGCCGGAAAATAGACAGCCCTTTCTCATTGGTTCAAAAAAGATTTTCAGATTTATTCTTTCGCTGCATTCCCAAACGCATTTTCATCCGCTTCGAACACCCCTGGATTGAATGCCGCATACGGCGCCTTCAACTCTTTCAGATTCTTGATCGTACCGGAAGGCTGCGCCTGGGTCTTGATCTCTGTGGAATGCTCCAGCTTTCCGCCCCATTTCAAGCGGGAACGCTCCAGCTCCTTGGGGGTATAGTGCATTTTTATCACGCCGTTTTCAATGGAGACGGTGCCGTGGGTTCCGCATACGACGCAGTCTGCCGTCTTTCCGTCGTGGGAGATCTGGAGCAGCCGTGTATGGCAGATGGGGCACATGCCTTCCTCTGTGCCTCTCCAACGGATCCGTTCCTCCTCGGTCTCTGCTTCCAGAGAAGCGACGATGTTCTGTCCCACCGTGGTCATGCGGTCCATCATCTCTTGATTCCCCAGTACAGATTCATGAGCCATTGCCCCGTAATATTCCACCGTGTCGATTACGTCGATGGCCATCGGGAAGGTAAATTCATACATCATCGGCAGGGTCAGCGCGATCCAGTTTTCCGTCATGGCGCCGCCCACAGAGATCAGTGCCGCCTGCCGTTTCTTAAAGGATCTCTTATCCGGCAGGGCTTCCTCCGGCTTCCCGGCAGCCACCCCTTCGTCCCACGCGCCCTGGCGGAATGTAATGTCATGGCTTGGCCCGATCCGGTCGCAGATGGTCTTAAACCTTCCGGTTACGGATGTCTCATAGGTGGGACACGCCAGGATCACAGCGTCCGACTGCATCACAGCCTCATCCAGGATATCAAAGTCATCATGACGTACACAATACCCCCGTCCTCTTCCGGACATCATCCCGATCACACAGGCAATACAGCCGGTACAGTTGGAGATCTCCAGATCGTCCGCCCGGATAAATGCCGTCTCGCAGCCCGCCTTTTCGCATTCCATCAGGGCGTGCTTCACCATGATGTCGCAGTTGCTCATTTTTCTTCCAAATGAAATACCCAATACTTTTTTCTTTTCCATAATTATTCTCCCTTCTGCACAGCTGGAACTTTATTTATCCCACGCATGCTTTCCTGCATCCAGGTCCGCACGGATCTCAGAGACTCTCTTTGCATCCAGCTTGTAGAAGAGCATCGGGATCAGGGAAATAAGACCGATCACGAAGGGAAGCAGGTTGACAACCGCATTGATCCCCTGCCGTGCAGCTTCGGTCTGATCTGCATTCGGAACATATCCGACTGCCGCCAGAAGAAGCACGCCTACGGAACCGCAGAGCGCAGTCGCCAGCTTCACGCCGAAGCTGAGCATGGAAGCCGCAACACCCTCCTGCCTTCTGCCAAGCTTCCAGTCGCCGTACTCGATGGAATCAGCAACCAGGCCGTAGCATACGGAAGCAGCCGAATTACAGAGCCCGCATACAAAGGATACCACAAGAAGGAACGGGATTCCGGCGTTCGGGAACAGGAACATGATCAGGAAACCAGCGTTCATCAGCATCTGAAGAAAGATCAGATAGCCCTTCTTGCCCAGCTTTTTCGTTCCGATCGGAAGGAAGAGCGTACCGATCAGCTGCGCGATAGTCATGACCGTGAAAAATGTAGCAATATGCATGAAATCGCCGACTACGTAGATGATGTAAAAGGTAAGCAGTCCCATACGGCCGGATACACAGATCGTACCAAGTACCGTAGCCAGAACAACCATCAGAAGCTGGTCATTTTTTACGATTTCCCGGATCGCGCCGATGAATCCGAGCTTTTCCGAATGATCCTGCGGCTTGTGAAGCTGATCCGTGTATTTCTCCTTACAGATCGCCGCTGTAGCCCAGAACGCCGGGATCATCAAGATAGAAAGAACGATCGCAAACCGGAAGTACCCCTGTGCGTCCGCAACCTCTGCTCCCGGGCGGGAAAGCGCCAGCAGAGTCGGAGCCGCGACCATGGAAAGGATGATACCGATCACGGAAGAACCGATTCCGCGGGCGGTCGCCAGATTCATACGAACCTGAGAATCAATGGCGATGACATTCTGCAATGCCTGATAAGCAATGGATGCAGCCGTGTATGCCATACCGGTGCCGATGTAGCAGACCAGACACGCAACGGCCTTTGCCGCGCCGGAGATCGGCCATACGGTAAATGTCAGGATATTAAAGATTGCCAGTACCGGCGGCGCAAAATACAGATATGGACGGAAACGTCCCCATTTCGTATTTGTGCGGTCCGCAATGGTTCCCATCATCGGATCGTTGATCGCGTCCCATACACGCGCGATCAGCATGATCAGAGAAATGGCGGATGCGGTCAGGCCTACGATATCTGTGTAGAACAATGTCAGATAATTGTTGACCATGTACCAGGACATTTGACAGCCGACTTCCCCCAGACTATAGCCGAATGCCAATTTTGGGTTTGTTTTTTCTTGAGTATTCATAGCTTCCTCCTTTAGATATGTTTTATATTATCCGTATTCTACCATGCGGATTTTCCCGGTACTATTTTTCTTTATCCCAAATACCGGCTGATTTTTGTCCCTTTTTCGGCATTTTTTTCTTTATGGCATTTTGTGGATAATTTTCAGGCGTTCATTTTTGTCATCAGGAGGTTTTGCCGTGGACAGGACCTGTTTCCAAAAGAGATATCAGGGTGTTCAGGCGCATTTATTTTCAATGTAAATGAAAAACCCCCGCGGCAAAAGCAGCAGGGGCTTGATATCTTTAGGCTGATATCTTTAGGCACTTACGAACAATTTCATGCGCAAAATGACAAAATTCTCGTATCTTGCTTTTCTGGTTGATCCAGGTTAGGAAAAAGACCAACAATATGTAACGATTCGGAACGGCAGACCATAGATCCATCAATCCTTCCGCATCCGGAACATCACCGACTCATATGGCCGGAGCACAGGTCCCCGGTAACCGCCTTCCCGGTCATAGGAGGACAGAAGGACCTCTCCGGCGCCTTCCAGCAGGGAGGCCGGGATCTCCCGCTCCTCCCGGGAGAAGTTGTGGAATGCCAGCAGCGTTTCCTCTGACGCGCTTCTGGTCAGTGCGATCAGCTTCGGATGTCCTGTTTCCAGGAAGGTCAGATCCCCCCGGGACAGTGCAGAGGATTGTTTGCGCAGCGCGATCAGCTTCCGGTAGCACTGATAGACCGAGTGGGGATCCTGCCGCTGGGCTTCTACATTGATATTCCGGGTATTGGGATTGGTCTTCAGCCAGGGGGTGCCGGAGGTAAAGCCGCCGTTTTCGGAGCCGTCCCACTGCATGGGGGTGCGGGCGTTGTCGCGGCTTTCCAGCTGGGCCTGGGCCAGGGCAGCCTCCGGATCCATACCGGAAAGCAGATACTGCTGGTATTGGTCTCTGGTGCTGGGATCGTCATAATCCTCAATGGACGGCAGCTTCACATTGGTCATCCCGATCTCCTCGCCCTGGTATACATAAGGAGTGCCCGGCAGGCTGTGGAGGAACATGGCCAGAAACTTGGCGGAAACCTCCCAGTACTCGCCGTCGTCGCCGTAGAGGGACACCTGCCGGGGCTTATCGTGGTTGCTGAAAAATCTGGCCCACCAGCCGTCCTCCTTCATAGCCTGGTAGCTTTCCTCGATCTCCTTCTTAAGCCGCTCCGGCGACCAGGTGTCGATCTCGGTCTTTGGCAGCACGAAGGGGATCGCCATGTCAAATTCCTCCCGGTCCGTTTTTACATAGTTGCCAAGCTCCTCCACGGTGGGCGCTGCCACCTCCCCCACAGTCAGGAGATTGCGGGGAGCGAAGACCCGCCGGTTCATTTCCCGGATATAGGCATGGGTCCCCGGGCGGCAGATGAGGCAGTCCGGGAAGGAGTAGCCGTCGGGCCGGGGCGGCAGAGCGGAATCGGGGAAATCACGGGGCTTGTCCAGGTAGCTGATGGCGTCCACACGGAAGCCCTCCACCCCTTTGTCCGCCCACCAGTTCATCATCTCGATCACCGAATCCCGGAGCTCCTGACAGGCCCAGTTCAGGTCGGGTTGCTTTTTGGAAAAATAGTGGAAATAGTACTGGCCCCGCTCAGGTACATATTCCCAGGCGCTTCCGCCGAAGGCCGAACCCCAGTTGTTGGGCTCATGGCCGTCCACCGGATCCCGCCAGATGTAATAATCGGATCTGGGATTCTCCCGGGACGACCGGGACTCCAGAAACCAGGGATGCTCGTCCGAGGAATGGTTCACAACCAGATCCATGATCATGCGGATGCCCTTTTTCCGGCAGGCGTCCCGCAGGCGGTCCCAGTCCTCCATGGTGCCGAACTCTTCCATGATCTCCTGATAGCCGGAGATATCATAGCCGTTGTCGTCGTTGGGCGAGCGGTAGACCGGGGAAAGCCACAGGGCGTTGATGCCAAGCTCCTCCAGGTAGTCCAGCTTCTGTAAAATACCGGGCAGATCCCCGATGCCGTCCCCGTTGGAATCATAGAAGCTGCGGGGATAGATCTGATAAATGACCAGGTCCCTGATCCAATCTTTCTGTTCTGTCATAAAACATCCTCCTTATTGCTGTGCTGCAGGGCGCCGGCTTCCCAGCGGCCTGCAATGTGTTTCTTCTATTATACACCATTTAATGAAGATATCGACAAGAAAGTTTTCCGCTTTTTATCCGCACGGTTAGCGGGGGCAGGTAACAGAGGGGAGACAGCAGCATCTCTGTGTTTTTATTCCGTTTCCTGCCTCCCAATAAATTCCTTCGGCGGAACTCCATACGTTTTTTTAAACCGCTTGCTGAAATAGAACACATCCGGATAGCCCACCATTTTGGCGATATCCGTGATACGGTACTGTCCTTCCGTGATCAGCCTGACCGCCGCCTCCATCCGCACCCGGATCAGATACTGGAGGATGGACTGATGGTTCACCTTCTTAAACAGCATGCCCATGTAGGACGGATTCAGCTGAAAGATCTCCGCCAGCTTGTGGACGGAGAGGTCCGCGTCCTGGTAATGCTTTTCAATATAGCCTGTGATCCGGCGGCTCAAGGATACGTCGGAGGGCGCCAGGGAAGCCGTGTCCATGCACTCCATGCCGCAGGAGATGACGGCGGACTTTAACGTATCCAGGGAATACTCCTCCGCGATCTGCTCCGAGGCAAGGGAGCGCATGGCGGCTTCATCAGCGAATACCTGGGGAAAATGGATCCGGCAGGTGACGTAAAATTCCGAGAGGAGCAGATGCAGCTCCCGGATATTCTGATGCTTCCGGATATCCTCGAACAGCCCGCCGATGAAGCCGCAGAACCCCTTCTCGTCCCGGGTGTTGATCAGGAGGATCAGCTTCTGGCGGAGCCGGGTCAGGTCTCTGGACGCGATTTTTTCAGAATCCGGTTCCGCAGAAGGCATTTCTTCCGTTTCTTTTAAGATCAGAGCAGGGCGCTCTTCAAAATAGCGCCTGTCCAAAGCAAGGAGGGTCTGCCGGTACGGGAACTTCCAGGGACTGTCCAATGGAAAGACCGTTCCCGCGGCCAGAAAACAGAACTCATTTTTCTGCGGAAAAAAGCGCGGAAAAACAGGGTCAAGACCGGTCAGCGTTTCTTGTTTTTCCGAGAGAAGCAGCATGATACGGACGGATTCCGTTTCCTGGAGCGTTTCCCGGAACAGTTCTGCCGGAAGACGGCTTTTCAGAAAACCGCACAGCGCATCCCAGGTATGGTTCTCGGAGAAAACGGCCAGGAAGCGCCCATATTTCCGGGAGGATAATTCCGGGTGCAGACCGCATATCTGAGAAAAATCGATCTGTCCCGCACAGGCAGCAGCAATATGGTTCTGCATTTCCGAATGCTCCCACAATCGGAGCTGCTCCTGCTTTTTGCGTTCCATCAGGATTTTTTGAATACAGCCTTCCAGGATCCGGGTGAGTGTTTCCTGATCCACAGGCTTCAAAAGATAGTCAGATACCCCGCTGCGCATGGTGGAGCGGGCGTATTCAAAATCGCTGTAGCCGGACAGGATGATCACCTTGACCCAGGGAAAGTCCTCGTGGATCAGCCGGGCGGCTTCCAGTCCGTCCATCTTGGGCATGCGGATATCCAGCATCAGGATGTCCGGGGGCGCTTCCTCAAGAAGCCGGACCACGTCATGCCCGTTTTCCCCCTCTCCTGCAAATTCCAGTTCCAGCGCTTCCCATGGAATGATCTTTTTGAGCCGCTGGCGGATAAAATATTCATCGTCAATGATCGCTAACCGAAGCTTCATGTGTCTGTCTCCTTTCCGGAAGTGTCAGTGTCGTAATGCAGCCCTTTCCGGGCCTTGTCCGGATCTGCATGCCGTATTCTTCGCCGTAGTACAGCACGATCCGCTGGTGGATGCTGCGGATGCCGAAATGGCGGCTGGGCGCGTTCCAGATCCCTTCCAGCGCTTCCCTGGAAAATCCGCAGCCGTTGTCTTCAACCTTTAAGATCACACAGTCATTTTCACAGTATGCCTGGATGGAAATGCTGCCCTGGGTATCCAGATCAGAAAAGCCGTGATAGATACTGTTCTCTACAATGGGCTGCAGGAGGAGCTTGATGCATTCGCAGTCTGCGGCCTCTTCCCGGCAGTCAACCGAAAAACGGAATTTTCCATTTTTCCGGATCTCCATGATTTTTAAATAAGCCTTCGTGATCTCCAATTCCTCCCTGACCGTAATATGGAACCTGCCGCTGCTTAAGGTATTCCGGTAAAAGCTGGAAAGGTTCATGACCATCTGTACCAGAATATCCGACTCTCCGATCTCAGCCAGAGAACAGATATTGTCCAGCGTATTGTACAGAAAATGGGGGTTGATCTGCTGCTGCAGCAGATCCAGGGACATCCGGTCCTTTTCCCTCTGGCTGGACACCAGTTCATTTTTTAAGGCTTCCTGGGCCGTGATCATGCGGTTGAAGGATTCAAACAGCAGATGCATGTCCTGGTCGCTGGGAAACGCGGCATCAGGCAGAAGCAGCCATTGCCCGCTTCGGATGGTCCGCATATGTCCGATCAGCGACTGGATCGGCGCGGTGATGGTGCGGGCGATCCGGTGGGCGGACATGGCGCATACCGCCAGAAGCAGGATGCCGGCGCCGACGCAGCAGATACCGGTGAGCAGGATCGGGAAAAAGAATTCCGTATAGCCGATCCGGTTTACCAGATACCAGTTCAGTTTCGGAAAGTGCCTGCCAAAAAGCACCGCCTGGAACGTAAAGCAATGGGAGGAACCGGAATCCGGCCGAAGCCTTTCAAAATCTGTGAACAATTCTCCGATACTCTGATAATCCAATGTACTGACAATCCTGCCGTCCCGGTCTGTCAGAAACAGTGAGTTATACTCCGTGGTTTTGGAAGCATAGATGGCGGATATGGAAGCTTCCGGCACCGCGATCTCAATATATCCAAGCTTTTCCCCTGTCTCATAACTGAAAAAAGGCCGGAAAAAGGAGAGCGCGGGAATCGCTCTGCTTTTGGCGTAGTTGGAGATCTGTCTGGTATACAGCCAGGTTCCGGTTTCTGATTCGATCTCCTTCGGCGCGTCGCTCTGCACCGGATACAGCGCGGTGGTGAACAGAGGCTTTTTTTCCAGATCGTACAGAGTGACCTGGTGGATATAGTCGGTGGACTGGATCACATGGCAGAGGATCTCCGTGATCCTGGCGTCCTCCGTATCGATCGAAAAATTCCGGTCATATTTCCGTCGGGAAAAGCAGGACTGGATCTCCCCGTCCGAGATGATGGTGCGGGAATAATTGTCCACGGATTCCAGGTAAAAATTAAGCTGCTCCGAGATATAGTCCAGTTGCTTTTCCGAGGAAATGGTCTGCTGGCGGAACTGGCTCCAGAACAGCAGCAGACTTGCGATGAGCAGCAGGATCAGGATCGAGGCCCCGGAGCTGAGCAGCATGGCCGCAAAAAATTTTTTCTGGATGGAACAGGATTTGAACAGGTTCCTTAGTCTTGCCATAGGCGTTTCTCCTTTGTGCGTATCTGTCTGAGTGCATCATAGCATAAGACGGGAGAAAAGAACAGACAGGAAACATGGACAAAATCTTGGAATTGGGACAAAACATAGAAGGAATCAAAAAGTACGGCAAAAAGACTGGATTCTTGCGGAGACGGTTGCTATAATGCACCCACGAAACTGAAAGGCAGCGAAATAGTTAAAGACAGGACTGCCGGTGCAAACTGGATATAAAAAAGGAGGAAATAAAAAATGGCAAATCAGGTTGTGAAGGAACGTACAGAGCGCACGAAATGGTATCTGGAGAGCCGGTTCGGGATGTTTATCCACTGGGGGATCTACGCGATCCCGGCACGGGGAGAATGGATCCGCAGCTATGAACGGATCCCGAAGGAAGAATATGAAACCTACATGAAGGAATTTGACGCCAGAAACTATGATCCGGGAGAATGGGCGCGTCTGGCAAAGAAGGCGGGCATGAAATATGCGGTGCTCACCGCCAAGCATCATGACGGGTTTTGCATGTATGATTCCAAATATACGGAATTTAAGTCCACCAACGCTCCCTGCGGCCGCGATCTGGTCCGGGAATTTTTGGAGGCATTCCGAAAAGAAGGGATCCGGGTGGGACTGTATTTTTCCCTGATCGACTGGAGCAGGGAGGACTATCCGCACTATGGGGATCAGTTCCATCCCATGCGGGACAACGAGGACTACAGGAACAGGGAACATGATTTTGACCAGTATCTGACCTACATGCACAACCAGGTCAGGGAGCTTTTGACCGATTACGGACATCTGGACCTGATGTGGTTTGATTTTTCCTACGGTCCCATGAAATGTGAGACGTGGAGGGCGGCGGAGCTGATCAAAATGGTGCGTGAACTCCAGCCCCATATCATCATAGACAACCGCCTGGAGGGCAGCGCGGAGGATGCGGGATCCATCCGAACCCTGGACCCGACCCCGTATTCCGGCGACTTCGCGTCCCCGGAGCAGATGATCCCGCCGGCAGGCCTTCTGGACGCGGGCGGAAATCCCATTCCCTGGGAGGCATGCATCACATTGAATAAAAACTGGGGCTACCATGCGCATGACAGACATTACAAATCCGCGAGAATGGTCATCCGTACCCTGGTGGAATGTGTCAGCAAAAACGGGAATCTGATCCTCAATGTGGGGCCGGACGCCACAGGAAGGATCCCGAAGGAATCCGTGCGGATCCTGGAAGAGGTGGGAGACTGGATGGAAGACAACCAGGACAGCATCTATGGCTGCGGCGCCTCTGTCCTGCCGAAGCCGGAGTGGGGAAGATTCACCCAGAAGGGAAATCTGCTCTATGCCCATGTGATGGAGGAACAGATCGGAGCGGTATGCCTGCCGGGAATGGCGGGAAAGGTCGGTAAGATGCGCCTGCTCAAAGACCGGACGGAGGTGAAGGAGTCCCATTTCTGGAATCTGAAGGAATACCGGGAGAACGCGTTCTTCTTCTTTGATCCCAATGCGTCGGACTGCTATCCGCTGCCGGATGAAAGGGATACGGTGGTGGAGATGGAATGTACATGGTAAAGCGGCAGAAACGGTCCCTGTCGGCAGGAGACGGAACTACATGTACTTTTTACATCATCTACAAAAAATACAAAAGCAAAGGAAATGTCCATTCAAACCCGGAGAAAAGAAGGGGATGATCGAAGCATACAGGAAAGCGGCAAAATGAAAAATCCTCTGCCGCTGACGACAGCATACAAAACGTAAAGGAGAATCGATATGAAAGCAAGAATGAAGAAACTGACGGCACTGGCATTGGCGGCGGCACTGGCGGGTACGGCACTGGCCGGATGCGGGAAGGAAGGAGGGTCCGGAAAGGACGACGGAAAGATCACGATCCGCCTGCTCACCAGAATGTCCGGGACCTCCCATCAGGTAGACATTTACAATGACGTGATCGACGAGTTTAAGGAAAAGCATCCCGAGGTGGAGATCGTGGACGATTCCCAGGGAGACGAGGCGGCATACAACAACATTTTAAAGACCGACATGTCTTCCGGCACCATGGCCAATGTCTTCCGGATCCAGGGCGTGGCAAACCTGGGCAAATACATAGATGAGGGATACATTGCGGACATGACGCCGTTTCTGGAAGCGGATCCGGAATGGGGAGGCGGATTTACGGAAGGCGCCCTGAACTATTATAAGGTGCCGGGAAAGGATGGGATCTACGGGATCCCCTGTGAGGCCGGACTGATCGGAATCTACTACAACGAGCGGATTTTTGCGGAATGCGGGATCAAGACCTTCCCGGAGACATGGACGGAATTTCAGGAAGCCATCGAGAAGATCAAGGAGAAGGACTATACCCCCATTGCGCTGGGTGCAAAATCCACCTATATGGCGGGACATCTGCACGATCTGATCTTCTATCGGTGGATGGGGACAGAAGCGGCCAAGCAGCTCGGAAACCGGGAGCTGAAATGGACCGACGAGGATGTGGTGCAGACGCTGCAGTTTGAAAAAGACCTGTATGAGCTGGGCGCATTTCCGGAGGGGACCGCAGGGATCAATGAGGACATCGTAAAAACCGATTTCCAGAACGGCAAAGCGGCGATGCTCATCACAGGCCCGTGGAATATCACGAACTTTAACGATCCGGAGGTCTGCCCGGAGGCGGAAAATATCCGTCTTGCAAAGTTCCCCTATTTTGAGGAGAAGCCGGAATACAAAAACGAGGACATGCAGGTGACCTCTCCTTATATGATCAACGGAAAGCTGGATGAGAAGGAGCTGGAGCTGACCGTGGAGCTGGTGAAGATGCTGACCTGCAAGGAAACAGCAGAGCGGTTCGCCAACGAAACCTCACAGCTGATTCCCAGGACCGACCTGGATATCGATGAATCCATGGTAGACCCGCTGTTTACGAGAAATGTGGAGCTGTGCGCGGATTCCACGGGTGTTGCGGTAGATATCTTTGACTTTGACCCGCTGGCATCCATGCAGGATCGGACCCGGAATTCCATTGTCAGCATGTTCACCGGAAGCACGGCAGAGGATGCGGCAGCGGAGATCCAGGCGGAGATCGACAACGCGGAATAAGCAGATAAAAAGACGACGGAGGATGTAAGGGATGAGACTGAGAAACAGAAAAGCAGTGACAACAGCGGTCCTGTTTGTCCTGCCTGCATTTATAATCTATATTGTATTCCAGATCATACCGCTGGCAGGAGCCGTATACTTTTCTCTGTCCGACTGGAACGGGCTGGCGGGATCGCCGGTCCGGTTCGTAGGACTGAAAAATTTTATCCAGGTATTCCAGGATGAAGGGTTTCTGCTGTCCCTGAAAAATATGGGGAAAATGGTATTGTTCAGCGTATTGTTCCACACCCCGCTTGCCCTTTTGATGGCAGTTGCGGTACAGGCAAAGGGAAAGCTGTCCAGAGCGTTTAAGGCCGTATTTTTTGTGCCCACCGTATTTCCGCTTACGGCAGTGGGACTCCTGTGGTACTTCGTATTCATGCCGGACGGCACCTTCAATGCGCTGCTGTCCGCGATCGGACTTGAAAGCCTTACGGCTTCCTGGCTGGTAGAGGAGGCGACGGCCATGAATACCATCATTTTCGTAAATATCTGGGCCGGGGTCGGGTATTATATGGTCATCCTGCTGGCCGGGCTGACGACGATCTCCAATGATATATATGAGGCGGCCAAGATCGACGGGGCGGGCCCGGTGCCATGCTTTTTCCAGATCACGGTGCCGCTCTTAAAGCCCACGATCCGGATGTGTATCCTGATGGATATCATCGGCACGATCAAGATCTTTGACCTTGTATTTTCCATGACAGAGGGCGGCCCCAACGGACTGACCAACCTTCCCACTACCTTGATGTATCAGGAAGCATTTAAGTACGACCACTACGGAGCCGGAAGCGCGATCGGCATCGTGATCCTGCTGATCTGTCTGGCAGGCACCGGGCTGAGTGAACTTTTGTCATCCGGAAAAGAAAAAGCGTAAGGAGGGGGAAGCATGAAGAATAAAGTGACACTTCTTTCGGTGGTAAAATATGTGTTTTTGATCGTGATGGCAGCGCTGTTCATCCTGCCGATGGTATTTACACTGCTGGCGTCATTAAAGGATAACAGGACGATCTTTTCAGATCCCTTCGGGCTTCCGGAGGTGTTCCGATTTGAAAATTATATCACGGCGTGGAGAGAGGCGAACATGAGCAGGTACTTCATCAACAGTATCCTGATCTCGCTGGCTACGGTCATCGTCCTGGCGCTGGTGTGCTCCATGGCGGCATTTGTGATCTCCAGGTTCCGCTTCAAAGGAGGGAAGGCCCTGCTGCTGTTCTTTATGATCGGCATGATGATCCCCATGCACACGATCCTGGTGCCGGTGGCTTATATGATCGGGATCATGGATATGAAAAATAATCTGGCGGTGCTGGTGCTTTTGTACGTGGCATTCAACATTCCGTTCAGCGTCATGGTGCTCTCCAATTTTATGAATGGGATCAGCGCCTCGCTGGAAGAGGCGGCGATCATCGACGGGGCCGGATATTTTCAGATCTACTGGAATGTGGCCATGCCGCTGAGCATCCCGGCCATCTCCACGATCTCCATCTTCAATTTCCTGGCGGCATGGAATAATGTACTGTTTCCGCTGCTGTTCATCAACGACAGGAAATTAAAGCCCATTGCCCTGGGACTGCTGAATTTCAGCGGGGAGAGAGGATCGGATTACGGGCCGATGATGGCGGCCATCGCGATCACGGTGTTTATCCCGCTTCTGATCTATCTGCTGTTCCAGGAGAAGGTAGAAAGCGGGCTGACGGCAGGAGCGGTGAAGGAATAGGAAGGCATGCTTTGTATAGAAAATGGAATCCGAAATAAACCAGGGACAGCCCATCTTTGATCAGATGGGTGTCCTTTTTAAAATCTTTTTTTGGTTAAAAATAGTGAAAATTGACTTTGTATGATTTTTATAGTATCATTGTTTTCAGAAAGCATATATTATGTGGTATCGGATGGAGGGATATAAAATGATGCATCTGTCACTAAATAGATTGTCAGATTTGTTAAAACAGAAGCGCAATGAAAAAAAAATTACGCAGGAACAGCTTTGTGAAAAAACAGGAATCAACCGGAATATGATTGGGAGAATTGAGCGTATGACCTATATTCCTACGATTCCGCAGTTGGAAAAGCTGGCTGAGGTATTAGCATTTCGTATTGAGGAATTGTTTGTAGAGGATCATAATCCAGGTGTGTATACAGCATTTCGGGGAAGCTATATGACATCGGAAGAACGCAGAGGAGCAGAACACCTGATGGATATGATGGTGGCGGCAAAACAACAGATTATGTTGAGAAAGGCTTTGCATCATGAAGCATGATATTGTATTGACAGAGGAACAGATCGTTGAAATTAAAAAGCTGGCCGATCATACGAGAAAAGAGTTTGGTATATTTGGAGATGTCCCTATAGCGAAGGACATTTTTATGCTGTTAGAGAAAAAAGATATCATAATCTGTCAATACCCGTTTCAGACAGAGAAAGAATCACATATGGATGCCAATATCACATGGTTTGAAACAAAATATGGTTCTATTACATTTATCGGCTTGAACACCTCCCTGTATTATGATGAACAGATTTTCGCTTTAGCTCATGAGCTCTATCATTTTATTACGAAGACCGGAAAAGCATATGAGGCAGATGAAGAAGATGAGAACAAACTGACTGAGAAAAAAGCAGATCGTTTTGCCGCAGAATTACTGCTTCCAGATGACGTACTCCGTTCAAAAGTGGTATCCCAGTTCAGAAGTTCTGATTTATCTCTGGTAACAGAATTACAGCTGATGCGCTTTATTGCCCGGCTTCAGGAGGAATGGTGGCTTCCGTATCGTTCCATTGTGTTCCGGATATGGGAAGAGGGATATATTGGGGAGGATATGTTGGATTCTCTGTTTCGTGTAGATGCCAGGAATGCTGACAGCAGATATGGTAAGATTTTTTCTAACATGGCGCAGGAATGCTATAGAATATTAAACGAAAGGACCGAATGTATAGAGATATCCAGTCATATTCTTGAGATGTTCATTCAGAATTATGAAGATGGATATATAACAGAGGATGATTTTGCAGAATTGCTCGGATTGTTTGGTAAAGCGCCGGAGGATTTTGGATTTGAACTTTGCGTGTCTGCAGAGGATATGGAGGAATTAGAGGAACTCTTTGAAGGCGGTGATGCGGATGAAGGTTGATTTCAAAGAAAAAAATCCTGCATTAGTGAGTCTGTTTGAAAATCCCGGGCAGACGATATTTTTGGACGCTAATTTTCTGATCCCGCCGGACAGGACAAAAGTAGGAGCAAAACCAAGAGAAAAATTACTGAATCCCGAATGGGGAGAGTTTATTCGGGAAATGAATCTGCTGTATCCGGAATAGTCTCGGGAGGTTACAGGCCACACCTTGATCAGGCGTGACCTGTAACCTCCCGAGATGATATACGCGTACCATATGTTGCTGCAGTATTTCATAAACTATATTATATATGGCAGGAATGCGGTCATTTCCCGGCTATTCTGTTTTGATCATGAAATATCATTCCATTGCTGCCAGCCCCTCCGCCGTCAGCCGGTACACCCGGTTGCAGACTTCGGAGATATACTTCCGGTCATGGGAAATGCTGATCACCGCCCCGGGAAATTCCTTCACCATCTGCCGGATCACCGGCCCGGACAGGGGCGAAAAGTTCCGGGTGGGCTCGTCCAGGATCAGCACATTGGCTCCGCTCAAGCTCATTTTCAGCAGAAAGATCTTTGCCTTCTGGCCGCCGGAGAGCTGGCTGATCCGGTGCTCCATTTCATCCGCGGTATATTTTAACGCGCCCAGGTACGTGCGGATCCGGGTGCGTTCTTCCTTGTCTCCGGTCTGCGCCAGATAATCCACGGGCGTCATGGAAAGCTCCAGCAGCTCTTCATAATTCTGGGGCATATACTCCGCATGGATATCCTTCCTGCCCAGCAGTTCTTCCGCGATCCTGCCCAGCAGCGTGGTCTTTCCGGAACCGTTTGCCCCGATGATGCAGACCTTTTCAGAGCCGCGGATCCGCAGGCGGATCTGCCTGGCAAGCGTCCGTTTTCCGTCCGGCGTGTTCAGCCGTTCCAGTTCCAGATCCAGGACCGTTTTTCCAGAAGGGATTTTCGCGGTCTCGTCTCCCAGCTTGAAGAAGATGGCAGTCTCTTCCTCCGGCATTTCCGTCAGGTGTTCATCCTCCCGGGCAAACCGCCGCTCCATGGATTTCACCGCGTGCATCTTCTTTTTCAGCAGACGCCCTTTGGAAGGGTTCTGCCTGGTAATGCTGTTCTGGGCATGTTCTACGCTCTGATAGACCCGCAGGAATTTTTCCTCCCGCAGTTTCTTCTCCCGCCGTTCATTCTGTGCTTTTCGCTCCTGGCTCTCGAACCTGGCGAGCCGTTCCTGCCGGTACTGGGGATAGGGCATGCGGACAATTGTATACCGGGAAATGGTTTTGCGGCGGATCTGTTCGATGTGGACGACCATGTTGGCCGTATGTTCGATCAGCGTCTCATCATGGGAGATGAAGAGCACGATCCCCTTCCAGCCCAGGATCAGCCTTTCCAGCCATTCCAGGGTTTCCAGGTCAATGTCGTTGGAGGGTTCATCCAGGAGCAGGACGTCCGGCCCGGCGATCAGGAGGCGCAGCATCTGTGCCTTCACCTTTTCCCCGCCGGAGAGCGTTCCCATGGGCTGCTCCCGGTAGAAAAAATCAACGGGCAGGCCGAATTCCCCTGCCATCCGGTTCAGGTCTTTCGGCGTCTGTTCCAGAAACATGGACTCCTCCGTAAAAAATTCGTAAACCGATAAGCGGGCGTCCCGGGCCGGCAGCTCCTGGGGCAGATATCCGATCCTGTGTCCCCGGACGATCCGCTCCCCTGCGGCTTCACAGTAATCCCCGATCCTGTCCGGGGAAGCGATCCATTGGAGAAGGGTGGATTTTCCGTTGCCCTCCTCACCGATGATCACGGCTTTGTCCCCGTCATTCCATACACAGCGGAACTCCTCCAGGATCACTCTTGCGTCTTCTTTGTGTGTAATGGTTAAATTCTTGATCTGTATCATAAAACCTCCTCAGAAAAAAGAAAAAGCCTGCCTTCGTATCCGAAAACAGACTCACGCAAAAAATCCCTTTATGATAATCCATCCAGGCAAAGATCCGGGAGATCAAAACAAACCTTCAGTGAACGGAACTTCTATCCCGTCATATCCAGAAATGACAATTCTGTGGACAGTCATACAAAGCGGGCAGATTGCGCAGATGATCGTTACTGTACATACGGTGCCGGTCCCGCGCTTGCTGCACGGCATACGACGAGTGTAAACAGCAACAGATAATCTGATTCGGTACACGCAGACAAAAATAAACCTGTTGACACAGGCACATACAACTTCTTGCAGCATCCAAATCAAATTATCGAATAATCATGTCCTCACCCTGCACATCCATCAGTCAGTCTGCGCGGCAGACGAACCTCACACGTGCCCTTTCTTTTTTGTCCAGTGATATTATACATGGGAGAGGGGAGGAATGCAAGTATTATTTTTTACCACTTAAATCTGTGAGGCGAAAAATGCTACTGTTTATACCCTGGCCGGGCGCTCACAGTAACGTTGTTAGTACAGTTTACGGTCTTGTCTGGCATCCTTTGTCATACCGAGGATCCTTCGTTCAGCCTCTTTATAGACTGCTTCATCATCACGGATAGAAATGACAATAATCCGCATCGTTTCCCCTTCAGTTACGAGCTGGTAGACGATGCGGTAACCGAGGCCGCGCAGTTTTATTTTGTAATATCCGCTCAGCCTGGAACCGGTGTGGTTCCCCAGAGGTTTCCCAATTCCATCCGGCGGAGGCAGCGGCCGCTGTGCGGTCTTATCAATCGCTTTGAGGATTACTTTGCGGTTATAAGGATCCAGCCGCTTTAAATCTCTCTGCGCTTCTTTTATATATTCGATCTTCCACTTCATCTGCACAGCTCCTTACTCAATCTCTGCTTCTACATCATCCAGATCGGCCTCAGTAAGCCCAAGCTCTTTCAGCATATCCTCCTGAGTCAGACTATGACTTGGATCGTAATGAGCCATCCTGTTTTGTGCCTCTTCCAGCATGATCTGATCGGAAAGCATCTCCATCAGGGATTCATATTGAGCTGGAGACATCAAAATACAGGCAGGACGGTTGTTTTTCATTACAATTTTCGTCCCGCAGTGTTCCACTTCTTCAAAAATCCGGTTTGCCTCGCCCTTATTAAATCGGGTAATAGGTACGATGGATTTCATAACGCTCATGACAGACATTTCACTCATCACCCATTTCTCCCTTCTACTGTAAAAATGATTTCATCTTTTAAGATTAGTATATGTAGTGATGATAAAAATGTCAATTTATTTACAGATATTTTTATCTATAATAATATGGAATAGTTATAGATCACATCCGATCAAGATGTGATCTGCAGTGCAAAATCTGATAAAAAAGGGATATTTTTCACAAAATACTTGACTGTATACCTGCTATACACTTTAAAATAGACATATAAAATGAAAAAAGCGCAGGATCAGGAGCCGGAAAACGGATCAAAACTGTATGGACAGGAAAGAGGACCGCTGTGCAGATTCCGATCCGGCGGACGGGATGAAGGGGGTGTATGCTTGAACACAAAACAGATTGAGGAACTGACCGGGATCACCAGGCAGAATATCCGCTACTATGAGCGGCAGGGCCTTCTCGAACCGGTCAGGGACACCGGCAACGCGTACCGGGATTATTCAGAGGAGGATGTCCGCCGGCTGAAGCTGATCAAAATGCTCCGTATGCTGGACATGCCGTTGAAGGAGATCGGACAGGTGCTGGACGGAACGCTTCCGCTCAAGGAGGCCGCCGCCAGGCAGCAGGAAGCCCTCCTGCAGCAGCAGAAGCAGATCCAGGCGGCGGTGGAGGTCTGCGCCAATATCCGGAAGGAAAGATCCGAGGCCATTGACGTGGACAGCTACCTGGACCGGATGGAGCATATGGAAAAGAGCGGCAGCGTATTTGCGCGGATCGTGGACGACTACAAGCAGGTGGCGGAGGAAGAGAGGCAGCGGCAGTTTTCCTTTTATACGGACCAGTCGGTGAACACAGCGGGGATGTTTGAGCGGGAGCTGCGGAAATGGGCAAAGGAAGAGCAGAGGAAGTTCCGCATGCTGAAATCCGGGATGTATCCGGAGTTTACGCTGGACGGTGTCTCCTATACGGCGGCCTGTACGATGGAGCGGGATCAGGAGACAAAGGAACCGCGGACGCGGATCATCTGCAGCAGGGAAGACGATGAGAAGGTTAAGAAAGAAGTACGGGCAAACCGAAGGGCGGTATTTCAGGGGATCTATTCCATCGGGGTGAATATCCGGAGGCACCGTTTCAAGAGCATCCTGAACGGGATGATCAGTATGCTGACCGTGGTGGTCCTGGTATTTTATCTGGGAAATCTGGTCAGCGCCAGGCAGCAGTTTGAGGAACTGCCGGAGGCGATCCCCGTGCGGGCCACGGTGATGAACGCGGCGGGAACCCTGAACAGCGGGCTGTTTATCCGGCAGCAGGTGCTGGATATGGTCTATGCCTCCCCTTATATCGGCAGGATCCGGGAGACGGCGGAGCTGGTCGGGTATCATGCGGACGCGGGCGGAGGAGACGGATCCGGAGCAGACAGCGTCGTAAGGCCGGAGGACGGATCCGGAGCAGACAGCGTCGTAAGGCCGGGGGACGGATCCGGAGCAGACAGCGTCGTAAGACCGGAGGACGGATCCGGAGCGGACAGCGGCATGCAGCCGGAGGCAGGGAACAGCCGTGGGGAGGAAGACATCCCGCAGGCAGACGAGTTCCGGATCCTGGGCATCAACGACCTGGAATCCGTGTATGAGGACTGCGAGCAGGATCTCACCTGGGCAGAGGGCTGGAACTGGGAAAAATTTCAGGACAGCACCGGAGTGTGCATCGCAGGAACTGCATTTCTGAGGGAACGGAGCCTGGAGCCGGGAGACCATTTCCACTGTTCCCTGGAACACTATATCCAGGTTTTCAACTCCCTGGAGCGGGAAGCTCTGAAACCGCTGGAGCTGGAGATCGTAGGGGAGATCGACGATACGGAAGCCGGGGAATCCATGGCCGTGGAGGTGATGCTTCCGTTGGAGTCGGTGCGGCAGCTCTATGAAGAAAATGACAAGGTCTATTTCGCGTCCTCCCTGAGATTTACCGTGAAGGAACCCATGAAG
>CATLCV010000011.1 GCA_949893755.1 uncultured Lachnospiraceae bacterium
AGCATTCTCTCGATCTCTTCCCTGGAAAGCGTTCCGCCGCCTCCTCCGGATGAAGCCGGCTCCGGTGCCGGTGCCGCCGGTGCGGGCGCCTCTTCCTGCATGGAGCTGATATCAATGATCGCGTCCTCCGGAAGGAAGCCTTCCACAAGGCTCTTCGCCAGATTCATGGGCATGACATTGAAGAACTCACTCTCCAGTTTCTCCGCAATCTGCAGCGTAAAGCCGACCACGACCTTCGGCTGGTCGTCTATAAAATATTTATCAATAAATTCCTGCTCATTGGCAACCTCAAACGAAATCGGGGTCGAGATATTGACCATCTTCCCCAGGAATTCAGACAATGCCGTCGCCGAGGATCCCATCATCTGGTTCATGACCTCGCAGACTACGCTGACATTGATCTCGTCCAGTTCGAAATCTTCATCGGCAATCTCCATGCCCATGACCATCTCTACAATGACCTTCACGTCATGCCGTTTGAGCAGCATAACGTTCTTGCCTTCCAGACCGGCGACATAAGTAATCTCAACGCCGACAGCGGGCTCCACTTCGCCCATCTCGAATTCTTCTTTTTTGACGACGTTCACGACAGGCGTTGTGATATCTACTCTGGCATTCAGCATTGTAGAAACTGCCGTAGCAGATGCGCCAAGGCTGATATTCAGTATTTCGCCTATCGCGTCTATTTCCATTTTGCTAAAGCACTCCGAACTCATACTAACGCTACTCTCCTTTCGAGGATATCCCCCTCATACTATTTTCCGATATCCAATGCGCGCATTGCCATCGTCTTCATTGCATTGAATGCCGTAATATTCGCTTCATAAGACCGGGTCGCGGACATGGCGTCCACCGTCTCCTTCACCGGGTCTACATTCGGCATCATGACATAGCCCTGTTCATCAGCATCCGGATGATCGGGGTTATAGACAGGGTACAGGTCTCTCTGGTCTTCGATGATCTCAGTCACCTGTACGCCGCCCTTGGTAGCGTTCTTGTTCAAAAGGCTGTTGAATCTGGAACGAAAAGAACCGGAAGCCGCGGAATTTCTCGAAGATGTCACGTTTGTAGACGGAATCTCCTGAAATACGACCATCTTTCTCCGGTACGGGCCATCGCCGCTCTCCGTGCGGGTGGAATTGGTATTCGCAAGATTCTGGGAAGCAATGTCCAGTCTCTGCCTCTCAGCCGTCAGCGCCGAAGCACTGATATCAAATGAACTTAAAAAAGACATAATACACCTCCCGTTTAGCCGAGAATCTTCTTCACAGTTGACAAAATACGCTCCGGCTTAAATGGTTTTACGATAAAGTCCTTCGCGCCGGACTTGATGGAATCCATAACCATCGCTTCCTGGCCCATGGCGGAGCACATCACGATCGTCGCACCGGGATCCATTCCCTTGATCTCCTTCAAAGTCTCCAGACCGTCCTTGTTCGGCATGGTAATGTCCATGAATACAAGGTCCGGCTTCTCCGCTGAATAAACCTCCACAGCCTTCGCGCCGTCTTCCGCCTCAACCAGGTCCGTATAGCCAGCCTGGGTAAGGGTATTCTTTAACATCATCCTCATAAATGCAGCGTCATCTACTAACATTATTTTTGCCATTTTCCTATACCTCTCTTTTTTGAATATTATACTTATTGTAATTTATATACACAGATATTTCAACAGATTTATCTGGTAAATAATGCAGTAATGTGTATGGCATGCCATACGTGTGTTGCCGGCAATGGCAATTTATACCGCTACATCCTCTTTATTTTCAATAATGCGGTCTTCAATCTTTACTGCGACATTCTTGTTATGTACGCCAAGCTGCCCGTTGAACCACGGCTGCCCCTCGATAAACAGGGAAACCGGGGAATCCTGCGGCTTGTTCAGGTCGATCACGTCTCCTACATGGAGATTGTATACATCGTCCAGGTTCAGCTTCGCCACGCCAAGCTGCGCCATAACGTCCATCGTGGACTCCCGGATGCTGTCCATGATCTCTTCCCTGTTGCTCTTGACATGCTCGCCCTTCTTCGCAATATGCTTCGTCTTGTCAATGATATCGAAGATATTGCTCAGCAGAGTTCCGGGGATACAGATGTTCATCGTTCCCGCCACGTCTCCGAGCGTGATCGTCAGCATGATGATGACAACCGTCTCGTCCACGCTGATCCCCTGGAACATGCTCGGGTTCTCCTCAATATGCTCAAACTGCGTATTCAATGCGATGTGGGTCCCCCACACATCCGTGTTGATCGCCACCAGATACTTGATGATCTTCTCATACAGCGCAAGCTCTATATCCGTATAAGTATAAGATATATCGATGGACCTGTCAAATCCAAGTCCTCCCAGCATCCGGTCGATCATCGCCGTCATCAGCGTCGGCGCTATGTGGAAAAGCACGGGCGGGTTGGTGGAATTGTCCGGCAGTTCTACATCAGCCACGGTCAGTACGTCTGTCTCGTTCAACGCGTTTCCAAATTCATAATAGCGCTGCTCCTCGATCCCGACCACTTCCACCTCGCTCACCAGACGGAACAGGCCGTTGATCTGCGACGTCGCGATCCTGGAGTAGTTATCATAGATGCTGCGAAGCATTTTCAGTTTATCTTTTGTATATTTCTTAGGACTGTAAAAGTCGTATTTTCTGTATTCCTGCTTCGGTTTCTTCTCAGGCTCCGGCGCCTTTGTCTCCGATTCGGCATTTTGCATTGAATTCAGCAGCGCGTCTATTTGACTTTGTGATAATACATCTGCCATCCCAAACCCCTACTTTCTATAATTATCATGCTCAGCTGTATGGAGCTTTTGATCACTGCGCCGATCTGTTCATCTCTGCGTAGTACTCTTCCAGACTCCTCTCCACGGTATCCGACTTGGTGATCAGCATCTCTACCCTTCGGTTCTTCGCCCGGTTCTCCTCCGTGTCAAAGGGGGCGATGGGGCGGAACTGTCCGTAGGAAACCGCTACCAGCTTATCCGGCGATACCGTTGTCCGCTGCTGAATATACGCCGTCACCCGGGCGGCTCTCTCCGCGGAGAGCACACGGTCTGATTCCGGCTCATTCATCTGATTCGGATCTGCCTGCGTGGTGTGTCCCAGGATCTGGATCTCCTTAATGGATTCCGATACCCCTGAGATGATCGTGGCAAACTGATCCAGGATCCCTTTTCCTTCATCCCTTATGATCGAGCTGTCCCCGGCGAAAAACACATTGTCGCGGAATGTGACGAACGTATATCCATCGCCTTTATACAGATCTACCTCTCCTTCCAGCCCGGCTTCCTCCAAAGCCTTTTTCAGGCTCTCATACAGAGAGTCGAACTCATCCTCGTCCAGCGAACCGTCCTCTACGTGGTTGGGAACCTCATCCGTAGCATCCGGTACGTTGTCTATGGCGATCTGTGAGACCTCCACCGCGTTCGGGTTGAAGCTTTTTACAACCTGTACCCACTTTGCCTGGTCTACGGTAGAAATGGAGTACAGGAGCACGAAAAAGCACAGCAACAGTGTAACCAGGTCACCGTATGTATCCATCCAGTTTGCGCCGCTGCTGGCTGATTTATTCCTCTTCTTCATATTCTCCTCCTGTTGCCTGCCGCATATCCGGATGTCTCACAGCCGGGCATGCACAGTCAGTCGTCTGTCATTATTCCGCGTCAGCCTTTCCGCCGCCGCCCGATGAATCCAGAAGCTTCTCACGCCCCTTCTGGGCAACGTATGTAACCAGCTTCTCCTTCAGGAACTTCGGATTGTCTCCTGACTGGATCGCAAGGATACCTTCGATCATGATCTGCTTATACAGAAGCTCTTCTTCGTTTCTGACCGTCAGCTTGTTTGCAATAGGTGAGAAAATTACATTTGCAAGGATACAGCCGTAGAACGTGGTAATCAATGCTGTCGCCATGGCAGGACCAATGGAGGAAGCTCCTCCGGAATCAATGTCCATCTCCTTGAGCATGTTTACCAGTCCGACCAGGGTACCGATCATACCGAATGCCGGTGAAAATGCGGAAGCCTTGTTGAACAGGTTGATGCCTTCCTCATGCCGCGCGGACATGGCGTCTACTTCATTTTCCAGGAGCGCCCGGACCTCCTCGGGTTCCGTGGCATCCACAATCAGCATGATGCCCTGCTTGAAAAACGGGTCGTCGATCTCATTGGCCTTTTCTTCCAGCGCCAGCAGACCGTTCTTTCTGGCGAGCTGTGCCATCTCCTCCAGAGTGTCCACCAGAAATCCGATGTTGTAGCGGTTTCCCTGGATCAGGAGCACCAGCATCTTGGGAATCCTGGCCAGTGTCTTCAGCGGGTAGCTGGCCACGACCGCACAGATCGCGCCGCCGACTACGATCGCCAAACTCGGCGGATCCCAGAAGTTCCCCAGCTTTCTCGGATTGATACCGACAAATACAATCAGCACCGCACTTACGACTATACCTAAAATTGTTGTTATGTCCATATTCTCTTCACCGCCCTTACCTTTTTATCTGTCCGTATGGAAACTATGAATCTTTTCGTTATACGCAATCGTTTTTTCAATGATCTCCTCAGCGCTCTCCTTCACGATGAAGAACTTCCCGTTCATCATGATCACCTTGGATTCCGGTATCAGCTCCACCGATTCGATCTGATCGCAGTTCAGCACGATCTTATTGTCATTTAATTTGGTCAGCATTATCATATCATATTCCCTCTTCTTTTTCAAACACAGCCGGGGATCCGCCCGGAAACCTTAGCCGCGTTTTTACCTCCTCTATATAAGTCGTTATAATTCACGGCCCTTCTGAAAGGTACAGAGCCCGCAAACGATAACTATTATTCAACAACAGACCGCCTGAAATGCGGAACTGTAAAAATGGTTCTGCCGCATGATGGATCATGCGGACAATCTGCTTACAATTCCTTTGTACAACTGCAAATTAGATTTTCCTTGTTGTTACAGACAGTACATCAGGTGGGAACCTGCCGTGAGACGCCTGTTGCCGTTCACAGCAGATTCCCAGCGATATTTATAAGGATATGCAAATAAAAAGTTTCTATGTTATGTTATTTAATAGAATGCTTATGCTATTTGCTCAGGTTCCTTCAGCCTTAACGCTTCATGTTGACAAGCTCCTGGAGCATCTCATCCGTTACGGTGATAATCTTCGAGTTCGCCTGGAAACCACGCTGGGTGGTGATGATGTTGGAGAACTCGTTGGCGAGGTCTACGTTAGCCATTTCGAGGTAGCTGCCTTTGATGTAACCTGTCGGGCCTGTGTTGGCTTTTACGTCAGTTACTTCACCAGTATTGTCACCAATCGTATAGTAGTAGCCGTTAGTCTTTTCAAGACCATTCGGATTCTGTACATGAATCAATGCCACCTGTCCTAATGCAATCACTCGTTTCTGATCATCCACACCAATAATTGTTCCATCTTCACGAATCGAATAATTTTCTAACTTATAACGCTGATTTGTATCTGGATTAATCGGAATCCTAAGTGTGGATAATTCTTCCGAATATTGTGCATCAATTCCCGGCACCAAGTCACTTCCTTCTACAAGCGGCGGCTTCACTACTGTTCCACCTAACTTTCCTGCTGCTGTTTCAGTAGTTGTATTGGTAGCGTCACCAACTGTTTTTGCAGTAACTGTAAAATTCACTGTACCAGTATTAGCTGCAGCGTCAATACTTGCAACATTATTAAATTCTACTGTCACATCCCCAAAACCATTAGCGGCAGTTAATGCTTTCTCTACCCAATCCGCTACAGCGTCCTCTAACCGATTAGTAGAATCGACACTTGTCGGAACTTTTATACCTCCTATGTCAATTGTATGACCGCCCTGGCCATCATCTTCAATTTTCGCTACTGCTCCTTCTACAGAAAAACTTGCGGCCTGAGCTGCTTTCTCCGGAATCCCAGTTCCATCTACCAACGCATATCCATACACATAACTTCTTTGATCATCTACCAAGTATCCATTTTCATCTACGCTAAAAATACCAACTCGTGACAAATATAAGCCAGAATCTGCCACATTTGTAAAGCTACCATTCACCATATTACCGACCAAGAAGAACCCGGTTCCGTCAATCATACAGTCCATTGGCCTGGATGACGGTGATGGTGCACCTGTCTCGAATACGTTTGAAATAGATGATAACTGGGAACCGTAACCTACCTGAGAAGCGTTACGTCCGCCGGCTGCCCCAGCCAACACACTACCACCACTACTGTTAATGGAATTAGTGTACATGGAATCCTTGAAGTTGTAGCTGTATCCTTTGAATCCCCATGTATTTACATTGGCGATATTATTACCGATTACATCCATCTTAGACTGATGTGCTCTGAGTCCTGCGACTCCTGCTATCATTGATCTGACCATTTTATTTTACATCCTTTCTTTTCTATACAACCCTCTGCCGTACCCGACACATCCCTCCCCCCTTTCGGAAGAGGAATGCGCCGGTATCTGTGAATCACGCAGATACGAAACCTCCACGAATGGTCCGGCTTACATGAGTACGGCACTGTCAATATTGGTAAAAATGTTTTCTTTCATTTCCGTTCCAGACATCGTTGTCACGACTACGTTGTTCGGGACATTTACAATAAAGGCACCGCTCTCTCCGATAATGACTACATCCCTTGCTCCTTTGGCCCGGGCCTTCTGAACCGCCTGGTTAAGATCATTCAGAAGATTGTCTGTCATATCGATGCCGCGCTCCTGCACTCTCCGCGCCGCATGCTTCGAGAACTGAACGGATTGCGCCTTTTGTGCCTCCTGCTGCAGAAGGTCTGCGAACTGCACGCCCGAAGTAATATCTGCCGTCTTCTGAAGCTGTAATGAAGCGGATTGTAGCTTCAGCGCGCCGGCATTCGTAATCTGATTGATCTGATTGACCGGAGAAATCTGATTAATCTTGTTTCCCATCATATGCACCGCCTTTATCTCTCACTTGCAAATGCTCTACTTCTTGGAATCGTCTTCTGTCTTATCCTCTGTTCCTTCTGTTTTATCCGTAGTGTCTGTCTTGTCTGTGGAATCGGTCTTATCGTCCGTTTTATCTTCGGTCTTGTTGTCGGTATCTACCTTCGGTACATCTCCGATCGCCATGATACTTGAAAGCTCATATTTCTTACCGTCCACATATACGGAAGTGGCTCCTGTTAGATCTACCCCAGTCACAATCCCTTTCTTTGTCTCGGTCACTTTACCTTCTTCATCGGTCTTAGTCACAAGTGTCACTTCTCTTCCAAGCAAACCTGTGGAGTATGTGGTCAGTGTCACAGAAGACAGGTTGTTGATTACGGTTGAAAAGTTTGAAATTGCCGTTGCCATAGAGTTCATGGTACTCATACTGGACATCTGGGTGATCTGCTCCATCATTGCCGCGTTGTCCATCGGGTTGGACATATCCTGATATTTCAGCTCCGCAGCAATCAATGTCCAGAAATCATCGGTACTGAGTGTGGAATTATCGGATTTTGCTCCTGCCTGCGTTGCAAGATTCGCATTATACAACCCGCTTGCCACATCGCTGTTCAAATTTACTGCCATATGTTCTTCGTCTCCTTTCTTATTACACTGTGAGTCCCAGGCGGAGCTTCTGTAAGAACTGCTCGGAATCGTCAGAATCCTGCTTCTGATGGTTTTCCTTCTGCTGCTCCCGTTCGTCCTGTTTACCCTGCTGGTTCTCGTCGTTGTTCCGGTTCAGGTAGTCGGGTTCCTGCTTCTCCACAATGATCTTCGTCTCACCGCCCAGGTTCCTGTCGATGATCACACCGATCTCTCTCGCACGGTCGCCCAGCACTTCCAGCGCTCTCTTCTCCGTACAGAAGATGGATACGGTTGCCTGGCCGTCCTGATACTGGATCTTGACTGCGATCTTGCCCAGGTTCGCCGGCTCGATCTCGATCTCAAAGGAATCCACGCCTTCCTGCATCTTTCCAAGGATCTGGTCTGTCAGCTTGTCGGGCAGTTCTTCCGGCTGTGCCACATGGACCTTCGTCACTTCCTGAGGGATCTCCTCCTGAATGTTCCGGACAGGTGCCTGCGCTACCGGCGCTGCAGCGGACTGTTCCGCATGGGTATCATCCTGAGACTGGGTTTCCTCTCCTGCGGACTGGGTTTTCACCGTTTCCCTGCGGATCGGTGCTGTCTCTGCTGTTTCCGGCGCTGCTACCTGGACCTCAGGCTCTTTTACCTGAACGGTCTCCTGACTCTTGACCTCTGCCTGGAAATTCGCTGCCGTATCTGCGGTCACATTCTGCTCTGGCTGTACATTGGCCTGTTCCGTCATTCCATCAGCGATCAGTTCTCCCGCAGCTGTCGGATCTACTGCCGCCACTTCTGTGTCCGCCTGAACCACCTCCGGCACTTCGATGACTACCTCCGGCTCGGTCGTCAGAACCTCCGGGCGCATGCCCTGGCTCATCTGGTATGCCGCAAGCAGACCCCTTGCCTGGCTGTCGTCTGTGCTGACTGTCTCGTCTGCGGTGTCCTCGTTGGTGTCTGTTGTGTCGGTGTCCTTGCCTTCCTCAGGCTTTTTGGTTTCCTCGGTCTTCTCCGGCTTGCTGTCCTTGGATACTTCCTGCGCATTGCTGTCCTGGCTGCCGTCCTGCTTGCCTTCGAGCAGCTTCTTAAACTGGTCCGACTGTGCCTTTTGGGCTGACGCACCGGCTGTCTTGCCGCTGTCCGGCGCCTGGAAACCGATGTCCATTGCCTTCACATTTACATTCACCATTGGTTTTTCCTCCTTTCTGTCTCGATCCGAAATCCCCGTCAGAGACGGGCTTCCGTGATCGGAAATATTTTTATATGGTAACTGTAGTAAATACAGGGTTACCCCCTTATTCCATACGGCCGGGTGTGTCATGCCGCGGATACAGCAGCTCCCGGCTGTCCCTTCTTAAATGCAGACATGGCAATAAGTGATCATCCGTTCAGCCTTGCCATGGCGTCCCTTGTGGTCACAAATTCTTCAATCAATAGTTCATCCTGTTTTAGTACTTCTTTATCGTATTCAAACCGCTTCTTTTCTTTTAACTTATCAATGGAAGAGGTCTCCTTCTTTGCCTCCACGACTTCCTTCCGCTTGATCTCCTCCTGCTCCCGCAGCCTTGCAAGCTGTTCCTGCTTTCTGCGGATCTTCAGGCGCAGTGAGTCCAGGTAGTTTTCATAGGTATGCATCTCGTTGATCTTCATACCATTCAGTTTATTCTCCCGAAACTCGGCGGCGCGTTGGCTGTACTCGTGTTCCAGTTCATCAATTGCGTTTTCACATTCCCTGATCTTCGCCAATATCCTGGCGTGCTCCCCTTTCAGGCTGTCCAGTACCTGCTCTTTATAACGAAGTACCGTGTCCAATGGGAAAAAGAATTTTTTCATCTTCGTGCGTCCTCGCTCTGATTATTCGCGGCCTGCATGCGGCCGCACGGCATATCTACTGCAGGATCCTCTGCATGATCCGCAGAGATTCCTCAACTGAAAAGCTTTCGTCTGTCTTCTGCATTAAGAATTCATTGACCTTGTCGATCTTGGAAATGGCAACGTCCAGTTTGGGGTTGGTCCCCGCCTTGTACGCACCGATGGAGATCAGGTCCTCATTTTTTGTATACAGGCTCAGGATATCCCGAAGCCTTGCCGCCGCGTCCTTATGCTCCTGGGGTACGATGCTGGACATCAGACGGGAGATGCTCGCGTTGATGTCAATGGCCGGGAAATGGTTCTCATTGGCCAGCTTTCTGGTCAGCACGATATGTCCGTCCAGGATGCCTCGTACCGTATCGGATATGGGTTCGTTGGTATCGTCCCCTTCTACCAGCACGGTGTAAACCCCGGTGATGGAGCCTTTTTCAAAATTCCCGCTGCGCTCTAAGAGCTTGGGAAATTCCGCGTAGATGGACGGGGTATATCCTCTCGCCACAGGCGGCTCTCCTGTGGCAAGCCCGATCTCGCGCTGTGCCATGGCGAAACGGGTGAGGGAGTCCATCATCAGCAGGACGTCCTTCCCCTGGTCTTTGAAATATTCGGCAATGGTGGTGGCTACCAGGGGACACTTGACACGGAGCATGGCGGGCTGATCCGAGGTGGCTACGACGACCACGCTCCTCTTCATCCCTTCCGGGCCCAGGTCATTTTCCACAAATTCGCGGACCTCACGGCCTCGCTCTCCTACCAGCGCAATAACGTTGATGTCTGCCTTGACGTTCTTCGCGATCATGCCGAGCAGGGTGCTCTTGCCCACGCCGCTTCCCGCGAAGATGCCGATACGCTGGCCCTTGCCGATGGTATTCATGCCGTCGATCGCCTTGACACCGAACTCCAGAGGATCGGAGATGGGCGGCCGGGACATGGGGTTAATAAATGCATTTTCTACATAGTAATATCTGGAGGAGGGCAGCGGCCCCTTGTCATCCATGGGGTTGCCCGTAGCGTCTATGATGCGCCCCCGCAGAAATTCTCCTACCGGGATCTTGAGACGCTTCCTGGTGTTCCGCACAAAGCTGCCTGCCGAAACGCCGCTCAGGTTCTCATAGGCCATGAGCTGCATCTTATCTTCCCGGAAGCCGACGACCTCCACAGGGATCTGCCTGCGCTTCTCCTCATTGTAGATCATGGCGATATCACCGATGCTGGCGCGGTTTCCGGAGGATTCCATAGACATGCCGATTACATTTTCAATTTTTCCTATGTAGCTGACTGTCTCTGCTTTCTGGATCAGCTCCGGCAGCGTCGAAAACACTCGCGTGCACCTCGGTTTCTTTATCAATATGCACTACACCCTCACATTGTTCAGGATGTCTTTGATATTTTCAAGCTGTGTGCTCACGCTGGCATCTATGATCTCGTCGGGAAGCTCAATGATGCAGGTTCCCTCCTCGCCGTTGTCCATGGTAATGATCTTGATGTTGTCGGACAGCTTGGACATGGCGTCCAGAAATTCCGTATCCACATCCATGGATATGCCGGTGTCGCACTTGGTTATGTATATTTTTGCCCATTGCTTCTTGGTGATCTTGTCGGTGGCCGCAAGGATCATGCGCTTCACAATATCCCCGCTGGACTGCAGGCTGGTCTGGATGATCTTCTCCGCCACAGCCAGGGATATCCTTTTCAGGTCGTCCACATACTGCTCCAGAAGCTTTGCTTTTTCGATGGAAACACTCTCGATCACATCCGCGGCGTTGGTCTGCAGCTGACGGATCTCCTGATCCAGGAGCTTGCGCTGTTCCTCGTAGGCGTCCCGGGTTCCGGTCTGGCAGCCTTCCTCGTATCCGTCGCGAAATGCTTTCTGACGAAGGATGTCCGCCTGGCCGCGGGCGTCTGCAAGGATCTGCTCCGCCTTTTTTTCCGCCTCGCTTATGATCTCGTTTGCCCGCTCCGTGGCAAACTGCTCTTCCTTCGCTTCCTCCTCCGCCCCGCCGTCTTCCTCTTCTTCCTCTTCCGGCTCTTCGGCTGTTACGGTCCGCTCGATCCGGAACCCTGCGAAGAAGTCGTATGGCCGGATATCCTGTGCTTCGTCCGGCTTTTTCATAATCCTGGGCATCGGTATCATCCTTTCTATCTTTTATATACTCACGGCAGATTTATCTGGCGCGCAGTATATCTTCCGTTTCAGACAGCCGGAATCAGGCAATGATCTCGTCCTTGCCGCTCTTCACAATGATCAGCTCGCCTGCTTCTTCCAGACGGCGGATCACAGCTACGATCCTCTGCTGTGCTTCTTCTACGTCGCGCAGACGGACATTGACCGTAACCTCCAGGTCGGAGCGGATGCTCTCTGCCATACGGCTGGATACATTTGCAAATACAAGATCCTTGATGTTCTGATCGGATCCTTTGAGGGCGTATACGATGTCCTTGACGTCGCATTCGCGGATGAATCTCTGGATGGACCTGTTGTCCATGGATACAATGTCTTCGAATACGAACATCTTTTTCCGGATGGTCTCGGCCAGTTCTTCGTTTTCCTTGCCCAATTCGTCGAAGATAAACTTCTCGTTGGCGCGGTCCATGTTGTTCATGACCTCTGCTATGTAGTCGATACCGCCGATGGTTGTAAAGTCCGCGGTCGTCAGTACGCTCTCGAACCGCTTCTTCAGGGAGGCTTCTACGATCTTGATGGCCTCGGGAGACGCGCTCTCCATCTTGGCAATGGCCTCTACCACCTTGATCTGCTTCTCTTTGGGAAGCTCGCTGATGACAAATGACGCCTGATCCGGGTCAGCATAGGAGAGGATCAGCGCGATCGTCTGGGGCCTCTCATGCTGCAGGAAGGAGAACAGGTTCTTCACATCGCTCTTGCGGATGAACTCGAAGGGCCGCGTCTTCATGGACTTGGCCAGCTTATCCAGCAAGGTCTGTGCCGTGCTCTCGCCGAACGCCTTTTCCAGGACCGCCCGGGCGTATTCCATACCGCCGTCGGTCACCACCTTCTGCGTGAGGCAGGTCTTGTAAAATTCATCCAGGACCGCCTCCATCTGCTCCGGGCTCACATGTCCCAGCTTGGCAACCTCTATGGTCAGCTTCTCTATATCTGATTCACTTAAATGCTTATAAATCTTGGATGCCTTGTCAGCCCCCAGAGAGACAACAACCGCTGCCGCCTTCTGTTCCGGTGTCAAGGTCGCTGCAGCATTAGCCTCCATCTAAACCGCCCCCGTTCAGCCAGTTCTTCAATAACTGGGCAGATATCTCCGCATTCTGTTCCGCGAACTCCCGAATGCTCCTCTTCAGTTCCATACCTCTGTCGTTCTGAATCTGCTGAAGCTCCTGATTGAGATCAATATGCTCAACTTCTTCTTCCAGAAGTTCCTCTTCTTCCTCTTCTTCCTCAGCCCTGCGCCGTCTGATGATCAGTACCACAATGATACCTGTCAGGATCAGCAGCAATGCGACCGCCGCGATGATCGCCCACAGCGGAACGCTCTCAAGCAGTGAGCTGCTTGCTGTCTCCGCGTCTTCATCGTCGTCCGCTCTTCCGTCGAACGGCGCGCTTGCCAGGGTGATCTTGTCAGCCTGTTCCGCCCGCGCGATCCCGGCCGCGTTGCCGACCAGAGAACGGAGCTGAGCTTCTCTCAGGCTTCCGAATCCATTTCCATTGACTACGACGGATGCCGTCAGGTCATCCAGCGCGCCGGAATCGATCTGTCCCTGTTCCTTGATCTGATTCACAAGATAGTCCGTAGACCTGCTTTCGCTGGACGCGCTGGCGCCGTTGCCGTCGCCTTCTGTATTGTACTCGGCGGTGTCCGCGTTGGTCTCTGTCCCAACTACGCCCCCTGCCGTATTTCCCGTGCCGGACCTTTCATTATATGTATCTTCATGGCTGATGATTCCGGTCTTGTCTTCGTCATCGATCTTCTCCGGGGTGTTGTATGTGGTGGACTCCCGGATGAGCTGCTCCATGTTGATCTTCGCTCTTACCGCAACGCTGACATTGTCCTCTCCGTAAATCGGTCCAAGGACTTTCAGGATCTTTTTCTCGATCTGTCCTTCCACAACTGCCGCGATCTCTTCCGCGTCCGAGCTGTTGGCCGTTCTGTTTTCTGATGTCTCAGATACGGTCTCTCCGGATGTTCCGTCTATAATGACAACCTCATCGACCTCCATATTCGGAACGCTCTTTGCCACAAGCCGCTGCATACCCGCTGTCTGCTCCTTCGTCGGAGCGCTGCCGTCCTGCATAATGACTGTGACCGATCCGCTGGACTTCGTCTCCGAGTCATTGAGGACATAACGGTTATCCTCCCCCAGAGCGATCGTGACCTTGGCATCGGATACGCCTTCAAACATCTTAATGGTCGCGCCGATACGATCCTGCAGATCGTAAAGCTCGAGCTTTGATTTTTCCGAATCTGTAGTCAGCAAACTCGCATTTTTCAGATACGTATCATATGTAAAACCGCTCTTCGGGTAACCCTGCTGTACAAGAGTCGCCTTCGTCTGATCCACTACGTTCTCCGGCACCATGATGGTGGAATTGCCCTCGTAGCGGAACGCGATCTGTTCCTCCTGCAGCTTCGCCGTGATCTGCTGCGCCTCCTGCTCGCCCAGTCCGGTAAACAGGACTGCATACGGGCGGTTGTTGAGAATCAGCGCGATCACGATCGCTGCCACGACAAGCACGGCGGCCACGGCAATAATGATCTTTTTCGTTTTACTGCTTAAATTTCCAGCAAATTCTTTGAATTGCCCCAACTTTTCTTTCATGTTCCAATACTCTCTTATCTACATTTATTCCCGCATCGCTTAAGGATTCTGCGAAGCATCAGTACGGGATGCCCTTCGGGTACGGTTTCTCAAGACACAAAGAACAATGTGCAACAGCCATATCACACATTGATTCATTGTTTGTCCCGCAAGGGCATTCTCTGTTATATGCCCTCCGGGATACAGGATTATACCTTACAAAGCGGCCAAATGGCCATAATGGGATGCCCCTGGGTATGCATCATGAACTGAGACGCATGATCTCGTTGTATGCTTCCAGTGCTTTTGTCCTCAGCGCTGCCAGAAGATCTATGGAAAGCTGCGCCTGGGATGCCGCGATCCCTACCGTGTGCGGATCTTCGATCTGGCCTGTCGCCAGAAGGTACTGGTTCTTCGCCAGGTTCTGGTCCGTCTCCCTTACGTTGTTGATCGCTTCCTCAAAAATGCTTTTGAAGGCCGAGACTCCCTCCTGGCCCTTTACGCTTTTGGATGCGGATGCGGCGGAGCCTGTGCCTGTCACCGATCCGACAGAGCCGACTGCTCCGATCCTGTCCCATGGCTGGATGGGGGTGATGAACATATCTTCCATAAGATTCTATCGATCCTTTCTTCTTATTTTCTTCTCCGGAACAGCTTTCCTCTCCGGTTTCATATCTTCTATGAAGATATGAAACTAATACGCGGTCCATGCAAGCGCGAACCGCTTCGCCCCGGCAATATTCTGCGATGTCAGTGCGGACAAATCCATCTTCTGCCCGCCGTCCCATCATTTTTAGGAAAAAAATGAGTCAAAAAGTTTTACTGGCCTTTGATCGCGGTCTGATATCTCTTGATATCGGCCGTCACAGTCTGCAGCAAATATTGATAATGAAGGGAGGTTCTTGCCATATCTGCTTCTTCAACATCAGAATGGACATTGTTCTCATCCACCCTTGCAGAAGAATCATACGGGGTATATACAAAGTAGTCCGCCCCCGAGATCGCCTCACGCATCTGTGTGTTGCTCTTCGTCTGGCTGGCCGCCCGGAGTCTCTTGTCAAAGACCTCCTCAAAGCTGACATCCTTCTTCTTATAACCCGGTGTATCTACGTTGGCAAGGTTGTTCTGAACAACTTCCATCTTCCTCCAGAGGTAATCCAGAGACTTATTCGCCATTGACATGGTATTTCCAAATATGGAGCTTCCAAACATGATATGTATCACTTCCTTCTTATATTATTATGTATATTTTTTAACAGGGTGATCATTCGTATCGGCATTCTCTATCTGCTGAAAATCCTGAAAGTTTTTTCCGCAAACTACACCTATACCGGATTAATGATACACCTTATTTTCTTAAAAGTCCAGTTTTTTCGGTGAAATTTTATATTAAAAATTTACCAGTCAAACGCTTCTGTTGAGCGGTTTTCCAGTATTTCCCGTATCATGTGGAGAAGGGATTATGCACACACAACATATGGGAATGGGTCAGATCAGGCTGGTATAGTCGGAATCAGGTTCCAAGCTTCCGATGGAAGTGCCTTTTCCAAGACTGCTCACGCGGCTCATCATCTGCAGCCGCATCATTCCCACAAAATATTCTGCAAGCTGCTGGGTCAGATCCGTTGCGGTTGAACTGTTCGCCGCGCTTGTACTCATCCCGGTCCGTCCGGCGGAGTTCCCGAAGGTTCCGGAGGTGCCGGTCCTGCTGCTGACCGTCTGCCCTGTGGTGAGCTCCTGCCCCATGTAGCCCTTGATCCGGCTGATGTAGTTGATGGTCTCTTCAAACGGAGGTACGCCGCCGTACTTGGCCACATTGCCGCTCCCTGCATTGTATGCGGCAAGGGTCAGATCGATGTCTCCGTTATACTGCTGCAGCTTCTGAGCCAGGTACTTGGCCCCGCCCATGATGTTGCTCCTTGCGTCAAATGCGTCCTCCACGCCTAAAGCCGCCGCAGTTGCAGGCATCAGCTGCATCACGCCCTGGGCCCCGGCTGAGGAAACCGCATTGGCGTTGTAACCGGACTCTGCCTTGCCGACTGCCATCAGAAGCTTGACGGGGACATTGTACTTCTCCGCGGCTTCCTGAAAGATCGCGTCCATGCTTTCCGGCACGCCCATTCTGCCTGCCGCGTTCTGGAACGTCTCCCCAAAGCTCAGACCGTTCGTCTGCGTCCCGCCTGAGTACAGGCTGCTGCCGGACTGCGTTCCATTGGAATACAGGCTTCCGATCGACTGCGTCATGTTCTGCAGTGACTGCAGCTGCCCCAGGACACTGTTCATATAGGTATAGAGACTCTGGTAAACTGAATAATCCATTGCCATATTTTTATCCTCACTTCTAAATATTCGGTTACTGTTCTCACCCTGACCAGTGCCTAATCGGGTGTGAAAAGCAACAAAAAATCTACTATGCTGCCGCGCCACTCTGCTCAACCCAAACAGCATACCGCTACTATTGTAACATATAATTGCAATAATGTCATTATGCCACTTTATGGCAATCTTGAAAAGCCTTTTTTACAAATTAAAGAAATTTTTTACTGTAAGTTTACCAGCCATTCCCAAAAATGACTTCAAATTATATGAAAATATATATTTACAATCTTTTGATTTAGGTATAGAATAATGTTAAATACGTATATCTTTTTTTACAGAAAAATCTAAATTACATAGGAGGGAGTAGACGTGTTTAAGAATTTAAAGGTGAGGAGCAAACTGCTCGTCTCATTCGGCATTGTCATTATTTTCTATATTATTGCTATCATTGCTTCGTCGATCGGACTGGGCAGCGTATTCGGTGGATTGGAGGATTTTTATCATATTCCGTTCCCGATGGTGAAGAGCGCGCTTGAGGCGCAGTCCATTACCAGAGGGATCCAGCTGGATGTATACCGCGCCGTTTCTATCAGCGGTTCGGAGCGTCAGGCCGTGATCAGCGAGATCGAGGAGTCTTCCGCAGAGCGGAATAAGGTCATGGAAGAGCTGAAGGCGAATTTCAGCGGAGACGCTTCCCTGCTTAAGAGCGTCGAGGATGCCAACGCGGCGACCTCCGCAGCCCGTGAAAAGACCATGGAGTATATCCGCGCAGGCAATTCCACGGCTGCCATCGAATCCATCAACGGCGCATATCTGGAAGCGGCCAATCATTTTGAAGATACCTTAAATCAGGTCATTGATCAGGCTGAGAAGAATGCGGATGAATATTATCAGAGCGGTACGACAACCAAGCGTGTCTGCACGATCATTTTATACGGCCTTGCTCTGGTCAGCATCATTTTAACCATATTCCTTGTGCTGTCTATCGTGAAGGGCCTGACCCGTCCGATCCTGGAGATCGAGGATGCCATCAAGGCAATGGCAAAGGGCGACATGAGCAGCAAGGTTACATATAAGTCCCGCGATGAGCTGGGTGATCTGGCGGAGAACCTGCGTTTTGTACTGGCTACGCTGTCCAGCTACATCGGCCATATCTGCGAGCGGATGGATTCCCTGGCAACAGGCGATCTGACGGTGGAGATGGATATGGATTATCTGGGCGAGTTTGAGTCGATCAAGCAGTCCGGCACCAAGATCATCAATTCTCTGAATGATACACTGGGCCAGCTTCATCAGGCAGCAGATCAGGTTGCAAATGGATCCGAACAGGTATCCAGCGGCGCCCAGGCTCTCAGCCAGGGTGCTACGGAGCAGGCAAGTTCTGTTGAAGAGCTGGCAGCAACCCTGGGCGACCTGTCCAACCAGGTCAATGATACCGCAGCAAATTCCCGCGATGTCAACCAGCTGATCTCCGACACCGCAAAGGAGATCAACAACAGCAAGCAGAAGATGGAAGCCATGGTCAATGCCATGACCAACATCAACGAGTGCTCCAGCGAGATCGAGAAGATCATCAAGACCATCGAAGACATCGCATTCCAGACCAATATCCTTGCGCTGAATGCCGCAGTTGAGGCAGCCCGTGCAGGTGAGGCGGGCAAGGGCTTTGCCGTTGTTGCAGATGAGGTACGAAGCCTGGCATCCAAGAGCCAGGAGGCTGCAAAGAATACGACCGTGCTGATCAACAATTCGCTGAATGCAGTTTCCGAAGGAAGCCAGATCGCTACGGATACTCAGAGTTCACTGCTCAAGGTTGTGGAGAGCGCGGATAAGATCGCAGTCAATATGGCGAAGATCACCGAATCCGCCGATCTGCAGGCAGAGGGAATTTCCCAGGTTACTCAGGGAATCGACCAGATTTCCTCCGTTATCCAGACCAACTCTGCTACCGCAGAGGAAAGCGCCGCAGCCAGCGAAGAGCTGTTCAGCCAGTCCAGCCTGCTCAAGAGTCTGGTTGGCCGCTTCCATTTGAAGGGAATGGCAAGCTCTATGGTAAGCCGGCCTGCAGCATCTGAGCCGGCGGCAGAGGTGGAATCCTATGACAGCAATGTATATGACGGCGGGTCATTTGACAGCGGCTCCTATGATATGAATTATGACAGCTCCGACAACTTCGGCGGGGCGGCAGATACTTCATACAGCGCACCGGCCAACAATAATAAGAGCTTCAGTAATGAAGTGATCTATGATGGGGCGAAGTATTGATCATTGAGTGAGAAAGCTGCTTGGTCGTGTGAAGGATAAAGTGAATAGAGAGATAAACACCCGGGAGATTGATCTCCTGGGTGTTTTTGTCTAAAGGGAATGTTTAAGATTGTATTCCATATGCCTCTGTAATCCGGATAAAACGTTCCAGATCCTCTTTTGTAGTAATCTTGAAGTTTTTCTCATCTCCCGGTATCATGCGGATATCCAGCCCGGCCATCACCGCTGGTTCTGTAGAGCCGTTGATTCTGAGGATGTCGTCCGGCATCAGGCGCATGTTTGCCTCATAATATAGCCCAAGCTGAAATACCTCCGGTGCCTGGCCGGCGTAGATCTCACTTCGGTTCAGGAGTGCCCGGACCGATTTTCCATCCGTGCTGGAATATACCGTGTCCTTCATCGGCAGGACAGGCATGACGCCATGATGTCCGACGGCAGCAACCAGACATTCGCTGATCAGCTTTTCCGAAAGCAGAGGTCTTGCCGCGTCATGAATAAAAACATAATCCGAATCTCCTGCATATCCTCTGATATCCTCCAGCCCGTGCAGGATGGACAACTGGCGGTTCTCCCCGGGGAGAGAAAAGCCCCGGAACTTCTTTTGAGGATCAGCCGACGGCAGCCAGGTACGGATCGGCTCCTGCCAGGCCGGGTCAGCAACGATCTGGATTGCGTCAATCATGCCGTGGAGCGACAGACGCTCCAGGCTGAAGGAAATGATCGGCCTGCCGCCTGCTTCGATATATTGTTTCGGGATGTCCGAAGCCAGCCTGCTGCCGGTACCGCCGGATAAAATTAGTGCAATGTTCATGAACACACCTCCTGACAGGTTATCCTAGTCTGGATAAATCAGAAAAGCATAATACGAGAATTTTGTGCCTAAAACTTCAATTCCCGGATATTCTGCAGTGTCTCTGCATACGGCTGCTCTTTTCCAAACAGAAGCGTCGTCCCCAGCACGAATCCGGCTACCCCTTTCGGCGCATATTCCAGGATCTTGTCCGCGCTGCAGGCCCCGTCCCAGTAGATTTCAAAATCCATGTCTTCCTTGATCGACAGAAGCTTTGTGATCTTCTTTCCTACATAGGGCAGGTACATCTGCCCCGCGTTGCCGGGATTCACCGACATGACCAGCACCTTTTTTACAATGCGCAGCATCTCCATGACCGTCTCTACCGATGTACCCGGATTGATGGCAATTCCAGGGACCATTCCGGCATTGATGATACTCTGCAGAGTGGTAGACGGGTGATATTCCGCTTCGGGATGGATGTAGACCGTGTCACCCTTGCGGAGGCAGTCCAGGAACAGATGAATTCTATTGTTCGGGTGCTCGATCATCAGGTGTACGTCCATTGGTTTTGCTGTCGCGCTTGCTATGTAGCGCATGTCGTTCAGCGACATGGCAAAATTCGGGACGTAGCGGCCGTCCATGATATCAATATGGAAGGAGTCAATACCGCCCGTTTCCAGATTTCTCACTTCTTTTTCCAGGTTTCCGTAGTCGGCACACATCATGGATGCCATTAGTTCAAATTGCATGTGCAGCTCCTTTTTCATCGTTTATTATTCTGCGGCATATCCGCAGAAGCCCTGAACAGATTCTTATTTTTCGCGTATAATCTCCGGCAGAACCGTATTGTCTCTCTCACAGTTTATCGCAAACGCCATATCAATACCTGAGGGCTTCCTGTCATTTACAACAATCCTTTCTCCCATCGGCATATTAAAAAGAATCTCATCGTATCGTATATCATTTTCATCTAAAAAACGTACTGTTTCTTCCTTATACTCATCTGTTCTGGAAGTGAATATAAAAATCTTATCTTCCGGCGGAATGGACCGGATATATTCCTTCATTCCCGCCAGCAGAGTATCCTTTCCATCCAGCTTATAGCCGTTATGCCTGACAATCGTCCCATCCAGATCGAAAATCCAGGTTTTAGGAAGTGTAGAGAGGATCAGTTTCTTTTCCATACAAAATCATCCTTTACCACAATATTTTCAAAGCTGTCAATTGCATATATATCAATTGCTTTCCATTGCGTATCACAATAATTATAATCCGGATATAATGCAATTTTTCTGCAGTCCGCAGTCCGGATCACATCACAGATGCCGCTCCGGATTCCGATGAAGGTTCCTGCCCTCTCAACGACAGATTTCATCTCACTGATCTCCGGACTGACAGCAGCCGTCCCAGGAAGCGGTTTTTCCTCCCCTGCTATGTTTGTAAAAATCTGAAAGCCCTGTTTTTTATAATCAGAAATAATGGCGTCCCACATTTTCATCGGCAGGGCTGTCACGGATTTGGCGTAGGGTGAAAGAATGACTGCATGATCCTTCTCAATCATTTTTAAGTCCGTAAAATCCTTCCAGTGTTTCGGAACCGCAGGTTCCGTCTCTTCCGGAAGCCCAAATACCCCGCAGCGGTAGATCTTTTCCAATGGTATTTTTTTTCGGTATAACGCTCTGGATAAATGAACCACATATGGCCTGTCCTGGTGCGCGATAAATGCATTTTCATCCTGTGTATAAAGCTCTGCCTGGATCGCGGCATCCAGTTCCTTCTGCTGCATCACCTCTACAGGGCAATCATCGAAAAGTGAAACTGCCTTTGCACAGGCGGCACCGGCTACGCACACGATATACTTCTTTTTCCTGCGCCTCTTTAAAAAATATGGGAGATAGGACATACAAAAATAGACATCTCCAAGCGCAGAGAACGGACAGAATACCCGAAAATGGCGCGGATACTTCCTTTCTAATTCTTCCACAATCCGTCTGCCGCGTTCCACACGCTTCCGTTTTCGCTCCATAGTTTCATTTGAAAGTGAATATTCCGCATAGGTATTGTAATCCACCAGCTTTCGGATCTCCCCGGTGAAGCCGAGCTGCCTGAGCTGTGCCTGCATCGATTCGTAGAACCGGGTCACGATACAGACAATCACATCTTCTGCCGGTTCGGCAAGGATGGACTCCGGCGGAAGAATCGGAATCCCAAGATATACCTTGCCCTGTTTTTCCATACTGTTATCCAGTATTGCCGCAGCCGCATATCCTCCTTTTTCCAGAAGCTCCGCCAATTTTTCTGTTGCACTGCAGTGACCAAAGAGGAAAATACGCTTATGCTCTAATATGCCGCATCGATCTAATTCCTCGAAGTTTTGTATCATTTCGTTATAATACTGTGTTTCCATATGATTCCACCTCATGCTTCAAGAAGCGACTGAAAGACAGCTTCCATCGTCATGTCCCCGGATTTTACATAATTTAAAAGACTGCCGTACTGCGGATTGTATGATAATATCTGGAAACGGTCGGAAAATTCGTACATAAAATAAATCCGGCGAATCATATCCATCTCTTTTTCATGCAGTCTTTGAAATTGATGATTCCAATCCTTTATGCCGGGAATGCCCTTGTCAGACAGAATTAAAATCCTTTTTGTCGTTTCTTGCAGCGCCTTTGAGCTGCAAAAATCGTATGCCAGCTTCCCCGTATCTTCCTCTTGATCCATAATTGCAAAAATCCGGTCAAACCTTTCGAGACTGCTGCTTAATCTTTCAGCAATTAGCATCTGATCCATCACAATTCCCTTTTCCTGTAATAATCAATCAGCCGTACCGCTCCTTCTTCGAAACGGACGGCAGGCACGAATCCTGTATCCTGTTTCAGACTTGTAATATCAGCCTGCAGATGCATGACCTGCCTGGGATTATATGGCCGTTTTCCGAATCCTATAGCTCTGCCGTAGCCTGTCAGTTCTGCTATAACCTTGATATACTCAGATAATCTGCGTGCTTCCCCGCTGCCGATCATATAGACCGAACCAGATCTTCCCTTTTGCCCGGCAGCATAGATGGCCCGTGCGGCATCCTCACTGTAAATATAATCCCAGATCTGCTCACAGGGAGTAAAGCTGGTTTCAGCATTTCTAAGCATATTGAAAACCGCCGTGCTGATCAGCGTTTCACTCCTGTCATGCGGACCATATACACTGAGGACGCGCGTCCACACATGGCGCATGCCGGCCTGCTCACACAACAGCCTGGTCATCTGCCCTGCACACAATTTCGCGATTCCGTATCCGGTCTCCGGCTTTACCGCTGTATCAGGTGACAATATCCCGTCAACTCTCCCATACTCTGCCTGGGAGCCGGTTCCAATGAAGGTATGGCATCCCAATTTGCAGGCAAGTCTTACGGCCTCCAATGCCGCCTGCACATTATCCATCTGCAGATCCGGATTATCTCTGTCCGCCCCAAAAGGAGCCATCCACGCAAGATGAAAAAACAGACCATAACCGTTCGTTTTAAGTCCCTGTGCCTTCATTGCATCCCATATATGCTCATATTCATTCAGGTCCGCCCTGAAAACGCTGCATCCCTTTATGTGATGGAGTTCCTCTGCCCTGACTGACTTTTTATGAACAATTGCAAGTACCTCATCTCCATTTTTCAGCGCCTCTGTCACCAGGGCACGTCCAATAGCACCGGTCGCGCCGGTTATCACGACTTTTCCCATATAGCACATGCTCCTTCTGCTATTCTGCTGAATGCTTGAAAATAATGTCCGCAACCTGCACAGGACTCGCGGCTGCCCCAATATTTCTATATGTATCGGCATCCTCGGTATTTCGAAAGCCAAATCCATATGTAACCGCAGCAAACAAAATTCCGGCCTTTTCCGCGGCTACCGCATCATTGACCGTGTCCCCGACTAAAACGGTATCTTTCAGTGTCCCACCCATTTCTTTCATGGACATTTTCACAATGTCTTCTTTTTTCAGTATATTTTGATTATCCGCACCATGCATTGGATAACAATAGGCATCAAAATGAAAATGCTTCAAAAGTGTAAGCGCATAATCTTCTCTTTTATACGTTGCAACAGCCATTCGTATTTTTTTCTTTTTTAAAGTTTCGCACAGTTCAAAAATTCCATCATACGGAACTGCTTTTAATAATGCGGAGGATTTATAGTATGACCGGAACAGATCTGCCGCCTCCTGTGCCTGCTCCTGACCGCATCCGTAGTATTCCATAAATGACTGCTGGATCGGGGGCCCTATAAACTTTAAATATGTTTCCTGCGCAAGCTCCGGGTATCCCAGTTTCCGGGCGGAATATTTTACGCTTTCCAGCACGCCCTCCGTCGTGTCCAACAGAGTTCCGTCCAGATCAAAAATCACGTTTTTAATCATCACAATTCTCCAATATTGTGACATTCACAATATTTTTTATAATTTATTTCTTCGTACACCTTCCTGTCCAGAAACGGCTTCATATCATCCAGGGAAGGCGAGATAATCCTGCCGTCAGGCAGAACCCTGGACGCTGATTTAGGCTCGAAATTCTGGTTTGGATCGACCACTGCTTCACAGATACACGCTCCCTCCGATTCCAACATCTCTGCAAGCACCGCATCGCAGTCCGCCTCATGTTCTGTCCTGAAATATTTTATCCCAAATGCATCCGCCAGCTTCTGAAAATCCGGAAAACAGATACCGCTTTCCGGATCGATCCCAATCAACGGCGGTTCAAAAAGATTTGTCTGAGTCTGCCTGATAGATAAATATCCATTGTTATTGAGAACAATCAGCTTCAGGTTCAGGCTGTTGTAGGAAACTGTAGCCAATTCCTGAAGGTTCATCATAACGCTCCCGTCCCCGTCAATGCATATGGTTCTTCGGCTGTTGTCTGACACTGCCGCTCCGATCGCCGCCGGGAAGCCGTAACCCATGGCCGCACAGCCGGAGTTGGTAAACAGTCTCTGCCCCTGTTTGATCCTGGCTGCCTGGAATGTGATGACACAGGCACTGCCATTCCCGCATATAATCCGGTCATCAGACCTGAGATGCGCGAACAGCTTCTCAATAAATACATAAGGGTTGACCGGGACATTACCGGTATTATGGTATTCCGGCAATACAGAGGGAAAGCGTTCCAACAGTCCCCGGCACCATTTTGTCCATTTCTTATGTTCCGAAGCCGGTTCATATTTCTGCAAGAGCATAAGGTCCAGAAATTGTCCTACGTCCGCATGGACCGGCAGATCCGGACGCAGAGTCGGCTTCATAAGTTCTCTTGCGTCAACATCCACTACCACCTGAAATGCATTCCGTGCAAAATCGTGATGGTTATATCCGATCATTCGAATATTCATCCGGCATCCCAGGCTGATGAGCAGATCACAATTCTGCACGGCAAAATTACCCGCCCTTGTCCCTACAGTCCCCGGCATCCCTGCAAAATATGGATTATCACAGCCTACCGTATCATTTGCGTTCCATGCAGTCACTACGGGAATCTGATATTTTTCCAAAAAGGCAAGCAGCTTTTCCCTGCTCCCGCTTAGATTGATTCCTGTACCGGCCAGAACAAGGGGTGCTTTTGCTTCTTTAAGCTTCTGGAGAAGGATCTCAATTACAGACTGTTTTACCTCCGGAACATCCCAGGGTACTTCCTGTTCCGGCTGGAAATGTACCAGTTCATCTGTCTCAACCACTGCCCCCTGCACATCAAGAGGCACATCGAGCCACACAGGGCCTCCCCTCGCATGTCCTGCAAGAAACAGAGCTTTTTCCAGATGATATGCAATTTCAACGGGGTTGGTAACCATTACCGCATATTTCGTCATATTCCCCACTGAGTCCACGATATTGAACTCCTGATCACCCAATTGCCGAAGGTTCAGTTCCGGACAAGCCCACATCGTTGTCTCCCTTTTTACCTGCCCGGAAATCACAAACATCGGAACCGAATCCAGCCATCCCCCTAGCACTCCGGTCATCGCATTTGTACCTCCAGGACCGCTGGTTACACAAACCGCCGCCAATCTGCCGGTCAATCTGGTATACCCTTCCGCTGCAACAGCGCAGGCCTGCTCATGATGATGGAACGTGCAGCAGAGCCCTTCCTGATGTCCGATCGCATCATTTAGATGCATAGCTCCGCCTCCTGTTACCATAAAGCAATCCCTGATTCCATTTTTCACCAAAAACTCGGATATATATTTTGAGACTTTTATTTTCATAAATGTTTCTCCTGTTAAAATGATGCTAATTGAATGTCCATCTCATCCAGATAATGGGAATACGTAATAAATTCTACCTGCAATCCGCCGCTCATACTTTCAAGGATTTCTTTTATGTGGGAGTTCAAATTGTATGCTTCGTCCTTTACAAATGCATACTCCATTGTCGGCTTAAAATAGTTATCCTCATTTGACGAATATCCGTCAAATCCTGCACACCAGACTTTTTTCAGGCCGCAGGATTTCAGGATCTTTAAAAGCATAAGGAAAGAATTGTCCTTGATCCTCTGATCGTGCTCCAGAAGCGGTTCTCTGGAAACCACGTAATCGAACGGCCTGCCTTTTGCGCTGACATTAGAGGTCGCTATGAGCCGTACATCCTGGTTTTTTATTTCCAAAAGATCCTCTGCCATCTCCAGATACCGCTTGCTCTTGGTAAGGAACACATAGTGGACCTTCATCGCCCCCGGTATGTAATTGATCGATATGATAACAGGATCCTGGCATCGGATAAATTCACTGACGCGTTCACTTTGCAGCTGAATATTTTTTCCCGGACCAATCAGCAGCACCTTCTGATCCTTCAAATTATTTTCCAGGCGTGAAAGCACTGCCCCGTCATCATAAAATTCATTTTCGAAGGACCGGTAAATCTCCTCTCCTGCATTTCTGTCATAAAGAAGCTTTTTTTCCTCAGGTTCAATTTTTCCCAAAATGTCATTTACCGCTGATACGGAAAGGTTCTCCTTGTCCTGAAACTGCTTGACATAATTGGGATGGCATCGGTTGAGCGCGCTGAGGTAAAAATATGTTTTATAGCCCCACGGAGACTTGATATAAAAATGCATGATGCTTTCCTCAATGGCCTCCAGCATGGGATTGATCTTGTATGATCTGTTATGCTTTTCGTTCAAATACATGGCGATCAATTCAAGCGGTGCATTTCCGGCGCTTTTTCCCATTCCGAATAAAGTCCCGTCAACAAGGATATTCCGCTCCTTTAAAACCGCATTCTCTGATTCGTCCTCGGGCACATATTCCACCATGGACATCACATTTGCAAATCCCAGCTGAAAATTATTATGTGCATGGTAACCAATGCAGACAGATCCATCTACATGCCTGTTCAGTATGGAAAAATAGTGTCTGAGTTTTTCCGGATCCAGAAGCCCATAGGTATCTACCAGGGAAACCGCATAGGGCCTGACATCATTGACCAGACCGATCAGTTCCATCAGTTCTGCATCGGAATAGCTTGTGATCGAAACAAGCTGCGCAAATACGATATAGCCCAATTTTTTCAAATCCGCACAGAATCCAAGGGCCTCATGCATAATGTGTTTTTTAAATATGACACGGATCCCATCAAGAAATGTCTCATTGGCTGGCCGGATATGTTGGAGTCCGCATGTTCCATAGTCGATCATCCCAAGCGCCAGTGCCCGGCCTTTCTCCATACGGCCGTAGATCCGTTCCGCAGACAGCGTATCCGGCATAATGCTCCTGTTCATGTCAAAGGGTCTTCTTTCATCAAGAAAGCCGATCTCGATAAATTCCACTTCCGTATCTACTAATCTCTGAAAGATACTGCAAAGATGGTCATGGCCGAATTCCCAGTCATTGACATATCCGCCGTCTCTTAATGTACAGTCTAATAATTTGATGTTTTGCATATCATCCCTCATTCAATGCTATTGCGCCAGATCAGATACGTCCTAATTGTCTTCCCAGACCTTCCAGGGCGTCCTGCCTGACATCCACATGGCGTCCAGCTTGTCCTTCTCCCGCTTTGTGTCCATACATTGCCAAAATCCATCATGATAAAAGCTTTTCAATTCCCCATCCTTCGCAAGCTCCTTCATCGGACCTTGCTCAAATATGGTACTGTCATCCTGAAGATACTCAAATATCTCCGGATTACAAACCATAAATCCGCCGTTAACCATAGAGCCATCCGTATCTTCCTTCTCCCGGAAGGCCAGGACCGTATTGCTCTTATCTATATTCAGCACGCCCTTTTGCTGTGCCAAGCTGACTGCGGTCAGAGTAACGCACTTCCCATGGCTGTAATGATAGTCCAGCAGTGCGTTCAGGTTTACATCAGACACGGCATCTCCATAGGTGAGAAAAAAAGTTTCGTTCTTTATGTACTTTTGGACCCTTTTGATCCGTCCCCCTGTCATGGTGTTCAGTCCGGTATCCACAACCGTCACCTTCCACTGCTCTGCATGCTGGTCATGCACCACGATCTTGTTCCCCTGTGTAAAGTCAAAAGTAATATCCGAAGTATGCAGAAAATAATCCGAAAACCATTCCTTGATCACATGCTGTTTATAGCCGGCGCAAATCACAAAATCTTTTACACCATAATGGGAGTACAGCTTCATGATATGCCACAGGATGGGCATTTCCCCAATCTCGATCATCGGCTTGGGCCGCAAATAAGATTCTTCTGAAATGCGGGTTCCATACCCGCCTGCCAATATCACTGCTTTCATCACAATTCTCCTCATCTGCCTGAAAAACTCTGATTTGTGCTACAATGTGTCCTCATACCTATACACATAAAAAATATCGTAACGATCCAATCCTTGTTTTTCCTTCATCACCTGAACCGTATTTACCTTATTAAGCGCCATAATGATTCCAACCTCCGAATTCGAATCCGGATGCGGCAGCTCTTTGTATTCGATCACAGGAAGACCTTGAAAGCTCTGCTTCTCTCCGGAGCGGTCAGATACTACATATCCACACGGCTTTATTTGTAATTGTTCTAACAAGGTCGAAATCTTTTTCGCTATAAATCCACATCCGTATACAAAAATTTTGTTATGATCTGCACAAAATTTCCGTATCCGCTTACTCATAAATTTATATTTCAGACCCGGATGCTTCAACAGCGCGGCCAGATTCACCGGCATAACAGCAAGCACCCATAATATCACGCCCGGCACATTAGTCAGATGTTTCCATTCTTTCCTGTACTTGTGAAAGACATCCATATCGTATATATTTTCATTCCGAAGTTTTACAAAATTTTCCCATGCAAGGATGCCCGTATTTACACCAAGCTTTTTTATAACCTCTTCTTTGTATCGATACCGTTCAGGAAGCGCATGGATCATCTCAGGCCAATTATCACACCAGATAGCAAATACATCCCTCTTCCATAAAGATTCCTTTCGGTAAGGCGATACTCTTATATGTTCAGAAGTAATCGGTATGTGAACAGCTCTGGCTTCCGGTACTTTCGCCAGCTGCTCAAAATACAGTGCCACATGTGAATGGGCAATTTTTCCAGGAACTGTATATTTCTCATACAATTTTTCCCAGTCCATATCAGCAAATGCCGACAATCGGATGACTGTTGCCATATAGGAACTCATATGCCACGCACAGTCCTGAAAGAATATATTGATATCTTTGTACCTTTTCTCCCCTATGTGTTCTACATCCCGGTAGTTCAAAACACAGATATCAAATCCCTCCCGGCAATGTTCCAGCACACATTCCATTCCCTGCCTTGTCAGCTGTATATAATCAGGGCACAGCCAAAGGTATGCATATCTGTTCATTCCAATGATCTCCTGATATGCCCCCAGGACTTTCAGGTTGGAATGTGTATCAGCCGGAAGATGGCTGTAATAAATGTTTTTATAATCCGCCTGGTACTCTGATACGATCGACTCCGTTTCGTTGTCCGGGCTGGAATCATAAATATACACATCGATTCCGGATTCGTTATACATCCCAATGCACCGGATGAACATCTCCCGGATCATCTCGGGCTGGTTGTAGGTTGGAATACATATTGCTAACTGCCTCATTCCATTATCCCCCTACGATTCCCATGATTTCATCAATCCTATTGCCATAACAGCAATTGGTATGACCGTAACAGTTGATGTTGTATATCCCGTCCCTGGTAAAGACGTCGTTCAAGTTCCATTCCCGGAACAGCTCCTCTGATGTATTAATTACAACAAGCTTTGTCTCTGTAAATCCGAGCAGATCGCACAGGCCGCTCCGCAAAGATATCACTGCAGCACAGCCCTCACAGAAGCAAGCCGTCTCTAAAAGGGATTTTGTAAGCGGTCTTGTTCCCTGGATTGCTTTCTCCTTCTCGCTTCCTATGTTGGTATATACGGAATAGCCTTTCCTTTTTAATCTCCGGGCAAGTTCTTTCCAGAAGTTCTCCTGAAGCATCTCTGCGGTTTTTGCATAAGGCATAAGGATCACTTTTCGCTCTTTGATTTTCCAATTCTCCAACGATGCAGACCTGACAGGAAGATTCATACTCTCCGGCTGTGCATCTTCCGACAGTTCCATGATCAGCCTGCGGTATCTTGGAAGGATCGCGCGGCATTTCTCTTGGTTGTATTCCGGATCATATTCAAAGCGGAGGCTTTTCTTAAAATGTCCATATATATAGTTTTTGAGCTTCCATGTCTGCGTAAATAAGGAGTAGCGGTCAAGTATCTCTGTTATTTCATCCGAAACCAGAACCTCATCAACTGCCGGAAATAAGGGTCCCAGCTCCCGATGGCTTTTTTTTAGAATCAGGCAAGCTCTTCGGATTGGCTGATTTATTTCCTTAAAAGCTTTCACAAACGCTGCAGTATATAAGGTATCTCCAATACTTGCCGGACAGCAGATATATAAGCTGTCCCTGTCAAACAACGTCTCTGATATCTGACAGATATATCCATTCTGTACCAACACTTTCGATGCCGATTCCTGACAGATTCTTCTGTAAAGCTGGAATAGAAATTCCGGATCATAAAAGTAAGAAACTTTACGTCTGTCCAGTAAATGAAGGATACCCCCCGCATTTTTACTCGAAACTGCAACGATGATACCAATATCTGTGTATTCATCACTCCCTGTCACTTCATCAATTCCTTTGATCAGGTAGCTGCCTGACATCTGCTGTTCAGGTTTACCTGTGACACAAAAGAAAGAAAATTTGATGCCTTTCTCCTCCATAAATCTGGCAACCATTTTGCCTACATCTCCGGCACCGTAAATAACGAGGCTGGAAAATTGGGAACAGTATTTGTAAAAATTATTTATAGGATTTTCTTTTTTTTGGGGCATATTTTTTATTTACTCCATTTGACATTCATTGTGCAGACACAACTTATCTATTCTGCAAATGTAATCATTTCAATCGTTGTATTGTTATCTTGCAGCGAATGCAATGTATTCTTTACGCTGTTGACTCCACTGCTTAATACGGCAATTATTACCAGGCTTTTTTTATCCTTAAGCTGATCAGCCGCTTTAAAGACAGAATGGTTTCTAAGGACATCCGGATTTCCCTCCAGTCTTGTAACTACAAACCCTTCAAACCCAATCCGGCATTCTTCAAAAAATGAGGCGCATTCCGCCGCGTGCCTTCCTGCTCCAAATATATATACATGTCCGCCGTTTTGATTTGCTTTGGACACATCAGCTATCAGCTTCCCTGTATAAAGCTTGAATGCAAGACTTTTTGGTAAAACAGCAATCCAAAAATCGCGCATATAATCCTCGGGATATATTTTTTTTATCCATTTCCTGTATCTCAGGAAATGCCTGAAATTGTATTTATCATCCTTCCTGTAGACCAAGAGTGAATATTTTGAAAGAAACCATTTATCCTGTGTGCGCATGACCTCTTGCTTGTTTGTATATACATCCGGTAAACTTGAGATCACTCCCCCCCAACACTCCAGGCAGATTCTCAAGGTATCCTTGCTCCAGCTGATTTCTTCCGTTCTATAAAAATCAAGGAAATCTTTTCTTTCAAAAAAAATCTGGCAGGCATTTAAATGCTCAATCTCTGCCGCACGCTCAAAATAAAATCCAATGTGCGAGTAATTAAGAGTCTTGCTTCCGCCATACTTTTTTCTCATTTTCTCCCAGTTTATACCGGTAAGAAATGTCCTGGTATTTATGACTGAGGCCCCAAAGCTATTTAATCTCCACGCGCCCTTCAGCAAAAATTCATTTATATCCACAAACCTCTTATTTGCATATCCATCCGCCTGCATATTCAGAAGATAAAAGTCCGCTCTTTTATCCAGCTCCAGCATCAAAAATCTAACTGCATCCTCACTGCAAACCGTGTGGTCATGAATAAGCCAGATAAAATCGTATTCTGATGTAGACGCCCATTGAAATATCTGAAAAACTTTTTCATTGGGATGAATTTCACTCTTATATTTTTTATAAAATAAATGGGAAGCACCATTTTCGATATATTTCTTAACCAGTACTTTAACATCCTGATTATCGCTGGAATCACAAATCACCATATCGATCCCATAGCTTCTAAAAATGTCGAGTTCCGTATCAAAAACCTTACGAATGGCATCACATCTGTTATAAGTGGGAATACAGACACATAGTTTCTTTCTGCTCATCTAAACAGATCTCCCCCCATCTTCTTCCGGATGGTACAGCTTCATATCCTGCTCCAGCCTGGCATTGATTCTGCGTGCCCGCTCTGTTGCCCAGGAACCGTCATAATGGTGAACTGCATAAGTCCATGGCCTTATCACTGTCCGCATGGTATACATACATTTCCCTGTCAAAACCTTTGCCGGATAAATAGTCATATCAGCTACTTTCTGGTAATCTCCATTGTTCACAAGGCCATGCTTCTGCAATACAGAAGTATTATGCACAGGACTTCCAATCAGATTCAGCCTGCCATCTCTGCCAATAAAGTCTTCCTTATCGTAATATTCCATCATCGCTTTTAAAACCGGAAGTTCCTTTACGGCACCAAATCCACTTCCCAGATTTACATATCCCTCATCTTCAAAACCTGCAAAGCCTTTTTGATACAATAAATCATCTATATTTCTAATAAGCTCTACATCCGTATCCATATAAATTCCGCCATGGTGATATACAATATCTATCCGTGCGTAATCCGGAACAAACCCCCATATCTTTTTCCGGAAGGCATCCTCCATATATCTACATTTTGAAAGATCATAATTCGATTCATTCCACTCTATAATTTCATAATCCGGACAGTACTTGTACCAACTCTCCATATAGCGCTTATACTTGTCCGGCATTGGTTTTCCACCGAACCAGCAATAGTGAATCTTCTTAGGAATCAGCGGCTCTTTTTCAATCCGTATTTGGCTTGGAAGAGTCTTATTGATGGATCTGGATTCTTTTAATAAGGCACTGATGTGGGAAAAGCATACAATTTCTATATTTTGGAACGCTTCATACGCGAGCAGATCATCCAACAGGGGACCATACTCTTCCAATGTAAGCAATACAAGTCTGTTTTTGGGATAATTTTTCTCTAACTTACGGCAACTAAATATTTCGAAATTTCTTCCCCATATTCGAATCTGTGTTCCCTGCTTATCCGTATTATTGTCAAGAACCAGAGACACTTTATCTTCCATCTCCGTACCGGCAAAAAAATTTTCAACATCATAGATTTTCTTACCTGCACCAAACAGAATAATTTCATCAAGACTCTGAATCCTGTTCAGAAATTCATTCCTATTATATATTTTCAGCATATTTTTATTCTCCAGACAAATCTCCTGAACAAAACAATTCATGTTGCAAGGTTCATTTATTTACAGCTCTTTACCGCATCGATAATCACCTCTGCAATATGTTCTATCATCTCATCATTCATTCCAGGATAAACCCCGACCCAAAAAGTATCATTCATAATCCGGTCGGTATTATATAAATCACCAACGACACGATACCCCCTTTGTTCTTCTCGCATTTGTTCAAAACATGGGTGCTTCAAAATGTTTCCTGCAAACAGCATCCTTGTCTGAATTGCATTACCTTCAATTTGTTTTACAATTTTTTTACGGTCTGCTCCATCGCAGGTCAGCAAAAATCCAAACCAGCTTGGTTCCGTATCTGGAAGCGCCTTCGGTAATATCAATTTATCTTTCACAGACTGCAGGGCCTTTTCCATTTTCCCCCAATTATGCCGCCTGCACTTTACAAACTCCGGCAGCTTTTTCAATTGCGCCACACCGACCGCAGCCTGCATATCCGTTGCCTTTAAGTTATATCCAAAATGTGAGTAGACATATTTATGGTCATATCCCTCCGGCAGTTCCCCATATTGTCCATCAAAGCGATGCCCGCATCGGTTGTCCTCTCCCGAACCGCATATACAGTCTCTGCCCCAATCACGCATAGAACGGATACATTTATGCAGTAAAGGATTATCCGTATAAACCGCTCCCCCCTCTCCCATTGTCATGTGGTGAGGCGGATAAAATGATGACGTACCGATATCGCCGATTGTCCCTGTATATTTTTTTTCGCCATCTATGTATACAATCGATCCCAAAGAGTCACAGTTATCTTCAATCAGCCATAAATTGTTTTCATCGCAAAACTTTTTGACAGTCCGGATATCAAATGGATTTCCCATTGTATGGGCGAGCATTACTGCTTTCGTTTTTTCCGACAGTGCCTCCTGCAGCATCCGGACATCTACGTTATATTCCGGTATGGTTACATCCACAAAAACCGGTATTGCTCCATACTGAACTGCCGGAGCTACTGTTGTTGGGAATCCTGCCGCAACCGTAATCACTTCATCTCCCGGATGTATCTGACGCTCTTGCAAAAGCGGAGAAGTCAATGCCATAAACGCCAGCAGGTTCGCAGACGAGCCTGAATTTACAAGGGAACAGTATTTTATTCCCAGATATTCTGCGAATTCTTTTTCAAATTGCTTCGTGTATCTGCCTGCTGTCAGCCAGAATTCCAGTCCAGAATCAATCAGATTCTTCATTTCTTCGGAATCATACACCCTGGATGCATAATGGATTGGATCGCCGCAGTGATATTTCTTTTTATCCAAATGATACTTTTGATAATATTGTTCAACCTCATCGAGAATCTGTGCCCTTGCTTCCTGCTCTGATAATCCCTCAAACATAACGTTATTCCTCATTTTTCATAAATTCTCTTATTTGCTGTTTCATGCATTCAACACTCTGCTCCGGATGGCTCTTCCAAGCTTTTGTCCACTCTACAGTTTTTTCTACAGCTTCCGCTATATCCCATTTTGGCTTCCAGGCAAAATCCTTTTTTAATTTAGAGCAGTCCAGTTTTAAAAAGCTTGCTTCATGAGGCCCTTGGGTCTCCTGCGAAACCCATCCAACCCCCTTTCCCCATGCATTACAAAACAGTTCAACCAATTTTCCTGTCGTAATACAGTTTTTTTCATCCGGACCGACATTATAACAGCCTTCTCGTCTTTTATCTCCATACTGTTTCTGAACGATCATTAAGTACGCAAAAAGTGGGTCCAGAACATGCTGGTATGGCCGGATAGATTCAGGGTTTCTTACTACTATTCTCTTCTCTTCCAATGCTGCCCTGACACAATCCGGAATGATTCTGTCTTTCGAAAAGTCTCCGCCTCCTATCACATTTCCTGCACGTGCTGTTGATATTGCTGCTTCGCTGTCGAAAAAAAACGAACGAAGATAGCTATGTGTCACAAGTTCGGAACAGGATTTGCTGTTAGAATACGGATCATAACCATCCAATGCATCAATTTCCCGGTATCCCCATTCCCACTCTCTATTGGCATATACTTTATCTGTTGTGACATTTAAAAAGGATTTCACACATGGATTCCGCCGAACACATTCACAGATATTAACTGTTCCCATCACATTTGTCTCATATGTATAAACCGGATTATTATAGGATTCCCGTACTAATGGCTGGGCGGCCATATGTATGACAATGTCAGGCCGACATTCGGCAACAGCAGACTGAAGCCTGTCCAAATCTCTGATATCGCCTTCTATGGAGTTTATTTTCTTGTCAACCTCCGCAATAGAGAACAACGAATAACTTTTAGGAGGTTTTAAAGCATAACCTGTGATATCGGCCCCTGCTTCCGCCAGGATCATACATAACCATGAGCCTTTAAAGCCTGTATGACCTGTTATAAAAATCTTTTTATCTTTAAACCAATCTAAATTCATGATTAAATTCTCCGTAAGATTATTCTGCTAAACATTCTATTAAAAGTTTCCTACTAGAGTAATACAATCCAATTTTTTGTCTTCTCCCCAATCAATTTCATGCTGCTCTATAACAGTAAGTCCTGCACGATTAGCCAAATATGCAAATAGTTGCTTACTCATATAGTTTCTTCCCTGGCTTCCTGTGGAAAAAGTAATCTTGTAATTCTTTGTATTATTAGAATGATGGAACAACGCTTTTCCACCCTCAGCTAAAACTCTTTTAGTTTCTTTAAGGTACTGAAAAATATCTAACATTTCAAAATGGACCATTGCATCATATGTAAATAGTGCAGTACAGGAGTCTGTATGTAATTGGCTTAAATCGAATCCATTATTAACATAATATTGAATCTTATTTTCATCTTTAAATCTCTTTTTACAATAATCAATGTTTTTTTCCAATATATCAACAAGAATGATGTTTTGTGCATGCATAATATATTTCTGCACATGGCGTCCACGCCCACAAGCAAGCTCTACAACTCTTGTCAAGTCTAACTGTTGAAAAAGTTTTTTAAAAGGACTATTTTCACACCAAAAAACGTCCATAGATTTATCTTCTTCTGCTAAGTCAAAATAAAAGTTCATCTTGTCAATATGATATTCTGCAATATATTCCCTATTAGCTTCTATAGAGCTTTTTCCTTGGAACACTCCCTGCTCTAATGTAATAATATTGATTTTATATTCAGCAATCTTCCTACTCACCTTTTCAAACTCATCAGGATCAGCTATTGCTATTATAATATTGAATTTTCCACCATCTATCTCCTTTAAATCAAAAATAGGCTTTTTACCCCCCCCCGTATTCAACATAATATTTCCTACTTTATAGGAATCACAAAAGCCTGCAATTTCTATTCCATGTTCATATAATACGTTTGCATAGTATTTTCCTCTTTTACCCGCACCGTATAAAATAATATCTTTCATAATATCACCTCGTATAATAGGTCGTAATCATATATCTTAATTCACCTTTTCAAATACTTTCCAAAACTTCACCGATATGCCCGCCCGGATGATTCTGTTTGAACTGCTGAATATCGATCTGCATTTCCTTTGCGATCATCATTGCCAAGCCCTGTAATAAGATCAAGTTCATTGTCGTGGAGTTATTCGGCATTATATTCCACAAATCTCCTTCATGTATTAAATCCATCACAATACAATTTGGAATTTCTCTGGTCAACGTACTTTCCTGCATAAAGGTTAGAAGCCACAAATTGATTCTTCGTTTTTTTAACAACCTGGTTAGATAGATTGATTCCGAAGTTTCTCCGCTTTTTGTAAGCAGAATCACCAGATCCCCTTCCTTTACCAGTCCCATATCACCGTGGACTGCCGAATTTGTATGCAGGAAACTGGCATCTAATCCCATAGAAACCATAGAACCAACAAATTTTTCACAAATGGGCACATTTTTTCCAAGACCGGATACTACAATTTTATGTCCTGCATTTAAAACAGCTATAGATTCATTCACCAACCTTTGAAAAATCTGCGAATCCAATGAGTGCAGTGAATGATCTATTTCCTGCAATTGCCTTTCAAAATATCTGATCATAATACATCCTCCAGATAAAATAATCCATTGTAAAATGCCCCGCATACAGAATCATAATCCTGCCATGCATAGGTCGTTAAGGAGAGCCAGATTATCGCATGCAACAACTTAATTTCATGCGGATCTGCTCCTGTAAGCTCAAAGAAATCGTTTTCCATGTCCTCCCAATGATTGGATTCTATCCTTAGTGATACCTCCTGTTCACCAATATCCAGACGAAAATCTTTGAGATTAAACCGATCGTAATTTCCTACAATAGAATAATAAAGCTTCGCCCAGTCATAACGGATATCCCCATAAATTTCCATAAATCCAAAATAGCCCCTTGGATCAATCAAAACCGGCGTTCCGTCCTCTCGAAGCATTAAATTTGAAAAAGTACAATCGCCATGAATAAAATGAAAACATTCGCATGTAATCTCTTCCAGTTTCTTCTCCATCTTACGCTTGTAAAAGAAGATATTCCGACAATTCTTACCATTAATCCGTATCACCCTGTCACGTGCAAAAGGAATTAAATCTTCTATTTTATTTAAACGGGCAATCGTTTTTCGATAGTAAGCCTCTTTCATACTAAATGAATCTGCCGCAATCTGATCTGATTGATGCAGCTGGCTTAAAGCAAAGATTAATTTTTCTAATATTTTCCTTTTTTCAGGTACAGACAACTGGCATTCGTACACATTTTTTCCATTTATGTATTCCATTTTGAGTGGATTCGTATCATAAATATGAGGCAGTATTTGCATATCGTTTCTGTTTGCTTTTTCGTACCAGGCACATTCTCTTAATGCCAGCTTTTTTCCCTGTTCATCTACCGCTTCTTTTATAAAAACATTGCCCTCTACAGTAATACGGTTAAAAGGACGGCATTTTTGCTGTTCAAGTTTTTCATATTCTTCCAGTAGTCCGAACTCTCTTGTTCCAGCAAGACTGAATTCCTGGAATTTCATATGCTGTGTCTGCAACCAACGAACCAGTTCCCCACTTTCTGGTATTTGTGAAAGTGATTCTTTCGCATTGAATAAAAAGAAACCTGCCACTCCATGCTCTGTAGATTGTTTTTCAGTAAATAGCGCATCCTGATAACTCCAGCGGCAGGAAAATGTTTTCGAGATTCCAATGTAATTCACCATAGAATCGCCCGATGATGACTTATATTCCTCTGGCAGTTCCAGATTTTCAGGTAGAATCAAGTCGGACCAAACCAACATAAAGGGCTGCTTTTCCGGAATCAATTCCAAGGCCTGACGGATACCGGCGCATGTACCTGTTCCCTGTGCATCAACCACTTGATAGATTACTTCTGCAAAGGATGCCAAATATTCTCGTAATACTTCCTTATGGTAATCTGCTATAATCACAAATTTCTTTTCCGGATATTTTCGGAACAAGTGAAATAACATTGGAAGGTTGTCAATTGGAACTAATGCTTTTGGTTTATTTTTTGTTAAGTATCCAAGTCGGGTACCTTTTCCTCCTGCTTGAACTATGATATAATCCATTTCGCTATCCTACTCCTTATACCATTTAATAAATTTTTCCAACTGTACAATTTATGCAAAATTAAACGGTTCTGGTTTAAGTACTGTTTAATTCAATCTTTATGCAAATTCCATAAATACATATAACCGGACCAAAAGAAGGGGATTCTATTTTTAGTAATTTGCTTTACACTACTATTTTTAATATCAATATTCTATGTCATAATGGTTTCGCTAAACAAGCCGTTATACAATCTGGTAATATTACATAACCAATATTATTTTCTTTACAGAACTGTGTTACTGCTTTAGTTACTCCCACCCATTGTTCGAAATCATGTACAAAAATATATCCGCCTGCATTCAACCTATTCCAAAAATAATTTAAACCACTATATGTTGCCTCATACAAATCTATATCTAAATTGACAAATGAAAATGTTTCATCTATTCCTTTCACTGTATCCGGAAAGACTCCTTTATATATAACAGCTTGTTCTTTATATGGTAGCTTAGACAAAACCATATCCACAGAAGTATCCTTTAATAGATCAATCCATCTATCTGTTTGTTTTTTATCATCCTCATTTACTACCATAGACTCTTTGAATCCCGAGAAAGTATCAAAAAGAAAAAGCTTTTTCCTTGGAAACAGCATATTTAAATATTTTGCAAATTCACCTTGATATACCCCTACCTCTGCAATACTTCCTGCAACATTATTACGGTAAATTTGTCTAGCTGCCTGAGCTAATGATGCGATGCGTCTATCTTTATCGAGTTCTAATGGATTTCTCCAATATACATCCATTATCATTTCTACTGGAAGAAAGTCACCAATATATAATCTCAATTCCATAAATATTTCTGGATTATCTGACGAAAGTATTACTTTTGCTTTATTAATGTCAATATTTTTCAATTCATATTTTAACTCTTCAAGAGTCAAAATATTTTTATTATACTTATTTAATTTTTCATCCACACAAATAACCTTTTTAAATGAAAATCTTTTTTCTATATAATCTTGAATATACATACCTCTTTCGCCGTAAGGATATATATATACATATTCCACACCACTATCATGAAGGTTTCGGAAACGAGTTTCCAATGGCATAAATGTGTCTATTTCTACATCCCAAATGCTATTTCTTTTATAATCCATATCATATCCTCCTCTAGGGAGGGTGGGGTTCTTAATGGTTCTTAATGGTTCTTAATGGTTTTTAACTTCAACTACGTTTTTTACCCCCCCCCACACACATCTTACTACTAAATTTATTTATCATATACTTTTTATTTTCTATATTATATAAAAAATTTCAATACACACCAGACCCTCCTTTTTATCCCAATTTTGTCCATGGATAGTCCCTTCTTGCTTCAAGTTCAGAATATTGTATTTGGTTCACACCAAAAGATCTTTTGCTTTGGAACACCTTTTTCTATAAGTTGATACCGTATACTATTCGCTATTTCCTTTTTTTCAACAGCAATTAGAACAATGTCATATAACTTTTTCAAAAATTCTTCTATACCTATTACATTTCTGTATTCTAAATGCATATTCTTATAATTTCTATCTACCCAGCAAACTATTTCACATTTCTCGTATTTGGATATTTGTGTAATATAATCTTTTCCAACCCTCCCAGCCCCATAAATCACTATTTTTTTCCAAAATAATTTTTCTATAAACGGAAATGAATAATATTGTATTACATCAAATTTAGTTGATAGGCAAAACTCAAATATAGAATAAACTTTTTGAACTAGCGATTTATCTATATCTTTTTGAGACATTAGCCTATCATTTTCCAATATAATATTATTACAATAATTCCAAAGAATAAGTTCTTTCCTTATAAGTGAATTTGATTTTAAGTGTGATATTGAGTCTTTTCTATAACGATAGTGATAAAAAACATCGTTAACTTGCGCCACTTTTTTGGATTTTAAAATACAATGCAGTATATTAATTAGGTCCTCCCCATACTGCATTGTATTTGGTACATTTGAATAAGAATCCTTTATTACTTTTGATTTAAATACTTTACACCAAATATTTTGATTTATATTTACAGTATGATCCAGCCCTAAAAGTGACAAAAAGACCTTATGTCTTATTAGACTATCTAATTCAAATATTCTTTCTTCTATTATTCTTTCTATTTTTTTATTTCCATTTATATCACTAAAGTGACCTGAGTCGACAAAATCTGCATTTGTTTTTTTTACAATCCTCATCAGATGTGAATACATATTAGGTTCAATCCAGTCATCTCCATCGACAAATGTAGTAAAATCACTTTTCGCTATATCTAATCCTGCTTTTCTTGCTTTTACCAGTCCTTCATTTGTCTTATGTATAACTTGGATGCGATTATCCCTTTTGGAAAAGTTATCACATATTTGCGGACAATTATCTGTTGACCCATCATCAACTAAAATCACCTCTAACTGAGTATAACTTTGATCGAGTATACTCTCTATACACTTTGGTAAAAACTCTTCAACGTTATATATAGGAACTATTACAGATAACACAATCTCTCTCCCGCTTTATAAATGATAAAATATTTTAGGATAGTGTCTTCCAAATTTCATTTCCACAAATCCTGGTTCTATCTAATGAATACAAAGAACTATGCTTTATGCTTTGAATATAATTTTTTATTGTTACGTTTAAACCGTTTTCATAAAACTCATATTTGCTTCTTATTTTTCTGACATTATTATAATAATCCCAGAATAACTTCTCTGAAAACATTTCTGAATACTCAAGAGATTTTTCTTCAAAAGACAATGTATTTAAATCAATAATTAAAAGGTTATTTTTTATAGGCAGAAAGAATAATTTATTACTATTTTTTACACTGTCCCAATAGGAAGGTAAATTCAATAATTCTAAATGCTTAAAAAACGGATCGTCATTATTTACTTTAATTTTCTCCTTCTTTTCTTCTGTAATATTAAAAATAGTTATTTCATTTTTAACATAGGGAATTAAGAATATGTATTTTTTTGTCACAATAATTCCAGCAAATAGGATACCCGATTCTAAAATATACTTTCTTACAAGGTTTCCTTCTCTATCAAATTTAAATAGATATTTTCCATTAATATCAATCCCCCATCCAAAGTCGTCGTCAAAATCAACACATGCAAGTAGATCAGGAATTTTTATTTTAATTAATTGAATTCTCTTTCTTTTTATTATTCCATAAAAAAAAGAATTTTGAATAAAAAAACAACTGTCTTTTTTATTCAATTTAGCCTTCCATATTTCTATTTTATCCTTTTTTCTATTTTCAGAATCGAATAAATATACTATTTTTGAAATTTCTTCTATGCTCAAATCCACAACAATTACTGGATCATATGCGGATACCGGCAATAAAAATAATTGATTCCCATCCAAAATTGCTTCTACAGATCTAATACATTTAGTACAGATTTTTTTATATTCGACTTTCCTTTTTATTTTATCAAAAAAAATCCATCTTTTATTCGTTTCTACTGGTATAATAATTATTTTTTCTTTCCAACCAATAATTTTTCTAACTTCATATCCCCCATCAACTAAAAGTTGATATGATGAAATTATTGGATCCACCTGTAGACTTTTTAAATTTAATTGATTTAATGTACATATTATTTCATCATAACACCATAAAATATCCCCATCTAAATATGAAACACAACTAATTAATTTCTCTTTCATTTATACCTCCGATTTTACTTCAAAGGCAGAATATATTTTTTTCGAATCTATATACTTGATAAGGTTTTGTAGTACCTCTTTGTGAAAATCTATATTACTACATGTCTCAATAACGTTAAATTCTTCATCGAAATTTTTTAATTCATCAACTCTATAAATTCGCTTATCCCTAATTACAACATTATTATCAGATATTATATAATTATCTATTCCATATTTATGTTGTAATATTTTTTCACACAATCTACCATTTGTCCCATAAGGATAAATTACTATTTTTTTATTTTGCAATACAAGCTTTGCAAGAATACGGTCTAATTTGATGTATATTTCTGGATGCATTATGTAGATTTCTAATCTTTTTTCCATCTCATTTATTATTCGATACAATTCTTGTGGATGAATGACATCATTTAATTTACAATCAGGTGCAAGACTTTTTCTTTCTTTGGAAAAGAAGAGTAAATTTTGTTTTCTCCAACTACTAATTTCTGTTTTATTCCAGAAATAATTACGCACAGAATAATCGCAATAATACCCTCTTTTTTCAAATTTTTCAATCCAGTACGATTGCCATTGTTCATTTACATGATGAACTCCTCCTTGGCCCGGTACTGCTGCACTAAATAATATTTGGTCTGAGGCGTTTGTTATATTATCAAGAAAAATATCAACAAAAGATTCTTCCAAATGTTCAGCCACCTCAGTAGAAATTGCCAAATCAAAATGTCTGCCTAAGATAATTGGTTTTTGTAAATCTGTTGCCATAAATTGTTTTTCTGAAATTCTTAATCTCTCTTTTTCAATATAATCACCATCTAGTCCAAAAACCTCAATCTCATTATTATAGTGCAATGCTTCTTTTAGCCATGCACCTTCTCCACATCCAAAGTCTATAATTGATTTAGGCGAAAGCCGTTGTATAATAAATGGCATTATTATTTCTTCATCCTTTTTTGTTTGCCTAACATAATTATAAAACTTTTCATCATACTGAAACATTATTAAGTCTCCCTTTTGCATATTATTATAAATATCTAGATGATTTTTACTCCGCAATAAGTGAATTGTACAGTTTTTGATATTCTCTTTGTATCGGCACTCGTATGGATGTATTTTCCAGCTTTTTTGCTATGCACCACACATAAAAATGCTGTATCTCCTTTAATTTCTGCATTGTTAAAATATATCTATTTATATTATGTCTTTCCCAATCTGTTTCCTCTTTGAAAAAACGACAATCCATAGAGAATACAGAATTCAGCCCATAATAGTCTTCCTCTTCACAATATTGCATAATAAATTCCAGTTCTACATCTAAGATATGAAAATGATTTTCATTATAATAGTCGATAAAAAAAGAAGGGGAAAAGGAATAAAAGCCATGATTTACAAGTCCTCCACCAGGAGAAATATGAACAATGATCCCATTTGGCGTTAATAATTTTGACATATTTTCCATAGCTTTTGTTACATTATAAACATGTTCCAAAGTCCCTCCATCAATTATATAATCAAATTTGTTTTCCAGGTAATCAGGAATATCTTTATTTAAATCACAATTCAGATCAGCGCCTTCAAATGATGAATAATCAAGCGCATGAACCTCTTTAATTCCTATCATTTTAAAAAGAAGGTAACTATCTATATTCTCCATAGTTAACATCGTTTTAAATATTGCTCTATCATATGGTATCCGAAGGTCTTCTAATACTCTTTTTAATGTATGTAAATCTATTTGTATTGACTGTTTTCCCATCATGCATAATGACTTATCTATGATATTTTCACTAGAAATAACTTTCAATATTTTAATAATTGCCGTTTTATATAGTCCCATAAGCACTCCCAATTCACTATTTACTTTGCTTCAATCCTAGCCTTATGCAAAGAAATTTTTACAATTTATTCATCTTATACAATCATAATATTTTTTATTTTTAAACTTCTGTTTTGCCACTTTAATTATATACTGAGATAGCAGGCATATTAAAAAATATGCCCGCTTTATCAAAAAATATTTTAGTATTATCTTAAAATTTTACTGTCCAAAATCTATTTTCATTGCCGAAATAATTTTCCGAAGATTCATACCACAATATAATGATGTGATATATCGTGGGCATATATTAAAGTATGAAAATTCAGAAAATTTACCCACAAAGAACATTATTTTTTTAACAGTCAGATATACTAATAGGTTTATACATTATAACGCGATTGAGGTAGATATAAACGTATCATCTTTTAATATAACTTTTAAAGTTGCCGTCTCTCCTGTCAGAGCAGTTTTCCATGCATCTCCTAATTGAATTTTTAAAGTACCACCATCTGTGGAGCTCCATGATTCGCCTTCTCCAATCCATTCAATAGGTGATCCTGATATATCATATGTTCCTGTAGAAAGGGTAATCTCAGCTGACTTAAAGTTCTGTTCAGCAGTCAGATTACTCATTGTAATCAGACCATTTGAGTCTACACTTACCTGCGGTCCTGCCAAATACAGTCCATATTCTGTATTTGCTGCTGCAAACTCATCTCCTGTTACTCCATAAATGCTGTATGTAATATCCATCTCGTCAATATCCGTATCAGACCATGATGCTTTTCCAGATCCCAGTTTTCCGATATACCTAAATGCAGTATCAGAGCCTGCTGCTGAAGCTTCTCCATATACATACTTTTTAGCGTCTGATAACGGAGCTGTAGTAGATGTTAATGCATTCTCAGTGCCTGCTGTAAAATATTTATTGCTGGCAGACCATTTATCCGCAGTATCAAGAGATGTTGTTCCTGCCGGAAGCAGCTTCAATGCTGTACCATCCGCTTCAGCGGTTCCAACATATACATCTGTTGTCTTAAGTGCTCCTAACAATGCAGCTTCATCAGCATAAGACGCTGCAGTCAACTCATATACCTGTGCATAAGTAAGTTGTTCTTTATATTCAGCAGCAGTCGTTCCTCCGGTAGCTACAGGTGCGATCAATGTATATCCTGTGGTAGCGCTTGCCGCCTTGTCAAGATAAAATGTTTGGCTTGCTGAACTTTCCGTTGACTCTGTCTTAAAAGTTGCAACATTCTTATCAGCCTCTGTCAAGTCTCCAGCTGTTTTATTCGCAGTTTCAATATACTTGCCGTTGCTAGTCTCTGCTGCTACCGCAAGCCATGCCTCAGATTTTGTTTTATCTTTTGAATCTATCGCTTTCTTTTTGGTGTCTACCAGTGTGACCCCGTTGCCCAATGTTACTACAGATTTTACATCAATCTTTACAGGAACTTCACTTTTATTTACCAATGTAAAATCGGTCGAATGAATCTGTGTACCCGCAGTATTCATTTCCAGCGGATCGACCGCCGCTAAAATGGATGTCGGAGCTACCACCCTGATTACCGGGTTTTTGGTTGTAAATTCTACATTAACATTACCCGTATCCGCTGCCATAACCGGCATAGCCATTGTTGTTGCAACAAGTGCACTTGCTACAACCGTTGATAATAACTTTTTGTTTCTCATAGACTTACCTCCTGATTTAAATAAAATGGTTTTGTGTTATATATAACCCACTGCATTTACCTGAAATACAGTTGATTACCAGAATTAATTTTCTACAGTTATAGTCACATTGAATCCAGCATTGCTATAATCTGTATAGCTTCCATCATCTTCTTCATTCAGCAGATAAACCATGCACACCGCATCATATGTACCTGCATCCAGATCTACATCCAGTTTAAACGGCGGAAGCTCTGCACCTACTGGAAGAACACCTGTTGAAAAGATTACTTCTTCGGTTTCTTCCAAAAGTATCTCACAGCGTATCGGTTTCTTATTATTCGGCGAATTTCCTAATATGGCATTCGTACTCTCCGAAGCCCCGTCTGGAAATGTCCATTCTGTATTCATATAGGTTTCAAAATAACCTTCCTGCACCTGAGCATCCATCTCTTCACTGATTTTCTTATAATTTTCCTCATTCATAACACGTTTTGGTCTTCTCATAATAAGAAAAATAACTATGGCCGCAATTATTAAAAGCAGAATACAGATTATAATAATGATTCTTTTCTTGTTTTTTTTCTTTATCTCCTCCTCACTTTTTCTTGTACTCTTTTTGTGTTTCTTTTTCGTTTCCGGCATCTTCCATAGACTCCTTTTAATTTTTATTTGGAACAGACCACCTCGTTTCAATGAACTACTCCATCACTGACTGTTCCACCTTCCAAGAGCATACCGCTGTAACTTCAATGTCTGTCCCTTCTCCTGCTTCAAGCAGGCTTCGATTCAATTCACCTACAAAGCATATCGATATTTCCTCTCCCGGTTTCAGTTTTACTTCATATTTAGAGTTCTTCTGGGATAATGCAACTTTTTCTCCATTTCCAAGAATCAGCTCCATATATACGTTTTTCGCATCTTCACCATATACTTCTTTTAGATCCGTGCAAATTTTTATTTCACTCCGCTCCTGGGGGGAACAAACAAGCTCAGTAAAACTCCACGTTCCAACAGCATTTCCCACATTTTTCAGCATATATTTCTCCGAAGTAATCTTTCCCTTTTCGTCTACTGCCCAGGAATCTATGATGACATCAATTTTCTGCGGTTCTCTCAGTTCAATATTTTTTATTTCTTCTTCCTCTTTATCCGAAGTCTCCAAACCACTCTCACTGGGTTTCGGTTCTTCCTGCAGCAGACCATCTTCCTGGGTTTCCTCCGGTATGTCCTCTTGAGTTGCCGATGCTTCCTGTTCGTTTTGCGTTCCATTTGTAATATCTACGGAAGATGGCTGCTGTGTCTCAGTATCTATACGATCTGAAGATCTTTCTTCCGCCTCAGTTTCATCTGCACCATTCTGCATCTCCTGCATTTCCCCTTCGTTCCTGTCACTTTCAGATGCCTCTTCTGAATTTTCTGAACTCATATCGGTTTGCAGGCTTCCTTCCGAATCCTCCACGTCTGTATCTTCTGGATTCTTTTCTTTTGAAATTTCTTTGTCTATATCATCTTGTTGCTTTTCTTCCAAATTATCATCTAACCGCAGTTCTTCTTTTTCCGCATCATTAAAAGCCTGATTTTCTTCCATTTCCCATGAATAAACCAAAGAGACTGCAATGTCATCATTTTTCCATTTTCCAAGAGCATTTTCATTCACTTCTCCGGCAAAGCAGACAGGCAGTTCCTCGCCCGGCGCCAGCTCCGTCTGATATCGGGAGCTTTCCTCTGAAAAAACAATTCGCTCGTTATTTCCAAATAACATTTCCATATATATGGATTTATCTCCGCTGTCATGAAGTCCTTCTTTATCCGTTCTGACGATCACACCTCTCTGTTCCCGGGGTCTGCATACAAGATTTGATAAGGTCAGAATGCCCGGTGTATCCCCGGTATTGCTTATGATGTACTGCTCGGAATAGATCTGGCCTTTCCCATCCATTTCCCATGGATCTATGACAACCTCAAATTTTTGCGGTATTTGTAGATTTTTCAGCCCGGAGTCTTCGCTCCTCAAAGCCTCTTTTTCCTTCATTTTTTTTCCGCTGTCATCCGGCGAAACTTCTTTTTCCTCTTTTGTGCCAAAAAGATTTCCCAGCAAATGATCTATCAAGGAGTTCTCTTTCTCTGTAGTATCCTCTTCACTCTCATTATTTTCCGCAGCGTTGCCTTCGGCTTCGATAATTTTTTCTTCCATCTCCTCCGCCAATGCTACAACACCAGGCGGGCTATAAGTGAATCCTATGGCGAATGCCGCTAAAACTGCCATACCTCTTTTCATGGATACCGCCTCCTCTCATCCTACTGCATTACAATATCTACACCCTGTATCATAATTGGCTTTCCTACGTCCTGACACAACTGTACCAAACTACTGTGATCCCCATAATATCCATCACACAACGCAATCGCCCTGTCTAATTCTGGGGAATCATCATAAATCCCCCATCCTTCTGCCCTATACTTATCCGCAAGCTTCTGATACTCTTCCCACAACTGCGGCCGCATAGAACTGATCGTTGCCTCGATCAACGGATGAGGGCGCCACAGCAATGCGACGTCCTCTCGATTTTCAAAAAATACCTCGAACACAGATTTCATCTTTTCCAGCATCTTTTCCTGATGCTCCAGCAATGCGCTGACACTGGTATTGTATAAGATAATCTTTTTCCATTCCCCGTCCGGCTTTTGGATGATCTCCATCCATTCTTCCGGTATTTCCAGATCTTCTCTCGTTGTCTCCTGTACCTTATCTAATTTGGGAGAGCCTATCCCCAAGATCTTCTTTTCCCAATGTGCTCGTGTCTCTTCACCGCATTCTTTTGTCAGCACACGGATGTAGGCTTCCCGCATATTCTCGGACTGCACGATCACCTTATCAGCATTGAGCACCCCCGATACCGTACAGAAATGCGCCATTCCTTCCAAGGACTCTGGATTATCCACATCCGGCTCACCCAATATAAAATAAGGTATATATACTAACATATCTGTACGTTTCTTTAGTTCCGTCGTATAAAATCTCGGGTCCACACTGGTCACATAATTGTATTGATCATACGGATTATGGATAAAGACCATATCAGGCCAACGCTTTTGGATGTCGTAATTCTCATAATGGGTAACCGGCACATAATCCGGAAATTCATTCCCTTCATAATGGTATTGCCGGAATGTACCGTCCGGGTTGCGGTCGTAGTACGGGATTGGGACTACATAGGCATCACAGTCCTCATCCTCCTCCGCAGCCATCCACACACTTTCCAAAGAATCCCACATGGATGCTTTATACGGCAGAAAAACGACTTCCCTTCTGTCCGGGATCAGCTCACCAAGAAGTTTTCTTGTTCGCTTTACCTGCCCGGTCAGTTCCTGTAGCACCGTACGCCGTTTTTCTGGATTCTCAAGTACCAGTGTCATCTGATAAAGGCTTTCGCAGTAATCTTCCAGCTCATGGACAGTTTCTGTACCTTCCCCATAGAGCATCTCTAGTTCACTGCCCATGCTGATTGCTGTCTCCTGACACTCTGACAAGAGTTGCTGGATTCCCTCACCATCGATGCGTTTTGCGGTCAGGCTTACTTTTAATGCTCTGTTTGCTTTATCCAGTAAGTTCATCATTGTAAGCATCTGCTTCCTCAATGCACGGCTCATAGCACCTGTCTCCTTGTTTCAAAATGCATCTTATCAATTTATCATCCGCAAAACGTTCTGCCGCATCCGCAATAGCTCCAGATCCTCCGGAAGAAGCGGAGAAAGCTGCAGAATAATCGGCAACGCTTCTGTATACTGTTTTTTCTCTATCATAGACCTTAATGCCTCTTTCATCTGCCCGGCCAGCATCTGGAACTCTGCTCCTGTGTTGACAGATGGAGTTTCGATTTTTGCTGTCATCTGGCGAATGACCTCCCGGATGACTCCTGTCATCTTCGGATAGAACCGGAGGGCAATACGGAATAAACGGACAGCTTCCGGGAATTCTCCTTGTCTCATCTTCTCCAGAGCTTCCCATACAAAAAGGGCAAAGCGACCGTCTTTTGGAAGAAAAATGCGTGCTCTATCACTGAACATTTCATCCCGATATTGAATCTGGTAAAAACGAAGGACAGATCCACTGTATTTTTTCAGAAGCTGGATCATAGTATCACCTGTAAGGAATCCCTGAATCAGCTCTTTTTCATATATGAGCTTTTTCAACCAGAGGCCATAGATGGGAGCATCTTCAACCAATTTTTCTGTTGAAGCCTTCAATTTTTCTGATTCATCTATTGAAAGCAGGCTCTCGAGCTTTTCGGCGCATTGCTTCCAATCATCAATATCCATCACACTCACAATCTCAGCCATATCTACTTGGATTAGGACAGCCTCTTTTACTGCCTGATGTTTTAGGTAAGAAGATTCTGTTCCTACGACGCATTGCACAAATAACTCCTGCCGTTCCTCCTTTGTAATTCCGTTATCCAGATTTGTGGCCTTCTGTAGCAACAAATATGAGGATTCTTTGGGGAAATGTGCCAAAAGTTCACGAAAAGGTTCTGGCCAGCTTTTTTCCCATTTGTCAAAAATCGGATAATATCGCTGCATCCAGCTTTCTTCTTTCCATGGTAACAATTCGAGAAAATATATCGCCTGATCCATATCACCCAACTTCAGTGCACATTCCGTACAATTTATTCGAATCTGGTACAGTCTATCGGGCATCTTAATGCGATTCTCCGTTACATCGGCATAAGTCTGCTGTCTCCATAACGCCGGATGCTGATCCATATAGGACAGAATCTTTTCAAATTTCGCTCCATAGTACAACATATCCTCCGCAGCTTCACGCCTGGAATAGATTGCAAGCAGCGTTTCGTAGATATCTAGTTTAATCAATTCCCTTGGTTGTCCTTTTTCCAATATGCGGAGTGCTTCTTCTTCCGCCTTTTCAAATTCATCTTTTCTGCAAAGAATAGACAGCAGGTTCACCTGAAGCCAGCCGCGGTAAAAATCATCTTCGTGTGTGTTACAGAGCCGAATCCCTTCCCTACAATATTCTTCTGCTTTTTTCCAATCTTCCGCAATTACATATTCCTGTACGATCTGAAGATAATTTTTCACATAAGCTGGACGTTCCAGCATATTTTGGAGCAGGAGCGGAAGGTTTCGTGATGTCTTCTCTTTATTTCCCCTTCCATTCTCAGAGATATAGCCATAATGATTTACATATGTCTCAAAATATTTACATGGCATGACACGTGGAACCAGTTCTTCATGTACGGTATTTTGGAAGGCTAAACCCGATACTATCCGAGCCATCCGAAATGCGTGGTAATCGGAGTATTCGATCCCGTTCCAGTTGATATAATTTTTCTGTTTATAGCAGGCAGAGCCATAGTTCTTATATTCTCCGGATAAAAAGAAATCCCGAATTTCTGTCACATCCTCAAACCATTCATCATCATCAATATATAGAAACCATTCTCCTTTCGCTGCCCACAGTCCTACGTTTCTTGCTGCCGAGAAATTATCGCACCATGTGAAAGGGAGAATTTTATCAGTATAACAGCTGGCAATCTCTTTTACTCGTTCGTCTGTCCCAGTAAACACAATTATCAGTTCGCTTGGAATCTGCATCAGCAGAGGACGCAGAGAATCCAGACATCTTTCCAAAGATGCTGCCCGATTCGATGCGAGTAGTGATATGCTGAGCTGTATCTGCATAGTGTCATGACTCCTTCCATAATCTGTGTCTATTCAAGGCAATAATATGATAAATCAATTCCCTGTAGGTACTTTCCGAATTTTATAAAGTTGTCAATTTATTTATCAAAAAATGGGCGTTTTCTTTTATATACGGAAACTACCGTATGCAAAAGAAAGCGCCCATCCAGTGGACCGGCGCTCTCTGAAATTGTACCTGTAGTGATTACTGTAATAACTGAAGAACTCCCTGCGGTACCTGATTTGCCTGAGCAAGCATTGCCTGAGAAGCCTGAACCAGGATGTTGTTCTTCGTGTATGCCATCATTTCCTTTGCCATATCTACGTCACGAATACGGGACTCAGCTGCAGATAAGTTCTCATGCTGAACACCCAGGTTGTTGATGGTGTGCTCCAGACGGTTCTGCAGTGCGCCGAATGTGGAACGCATGGAAGAAATCTTATCAATTGCTGCATTAATTGAACTAATTGCACTACGAGCAGAAGCAGAAGTCGTAATACTCATACTGGAAATTGTAAGTGCTGACGCAGACAATCCGCTAAATGAAACTCTAAGCTGATTGTAGGAAGCTCCTGACTCACCAACATGAAGTACAATTGACTTTCCAGCAGCAAACAGTGTAATTCCGTTAAACTTACTAGCCTGACCAATTCTGTCAATCTCAGAACGCAGCTGGTTAATTTCCTTCTGCATCTCAGAACGGTTTGTGGAAGAATATGTGCCGTTCGCAGACTGTGTAGCCAGTTCCACCATACGATTCAGCATAGAGTGAACTTCTGTCAGAGCACCTTCTGCTGTCTGTACAAGAGATACACCATCCTCAGCGTTCTTCTTAGCCATATCAAGACCGCTGATCTGAGCACGCATCTTTTCAGAAATAGCCAATCCAGCAGCGTCATCGCCTGCACGGTTGATTCTGTAACCGGATGACAGTTTCTCAAGGTTCTTGCCTACGGAAGAGTTGTTGTTGTATAAATTTCTGTGTGCATTTAATGCTGTGATATTATGTTGAATTCTCATGGTTATTCCTCCTTGAATATTCTTGCACGGAAATTCCTTTTTCCTGCATAATTATACATTTTTGTTTTTGGTTAGAAGTGTCCGGGGAACGAAACAAGTGTTCGTTTCGAACATGCCGGCGAACTGTCCAGAAAAGTACACCTTACTGGACGGACTGCCTTGTATTCTTCTTTTTCACGTTGTCTTTTCAAAAAAATAATGATAGAATTATCGTATAGAAAATCTG
>CATLCV010000012.1 GCA_949893755.1 uncultured Lachnospiraceae bacterium
AATTGGATTCTCACATCTCCCAGCATCCCCACCGGGTATGAGCTTTCTCCCTTTACTTCAACCAGCTCCTGCCCCATATACCATTCGAGATTCTCCACCATCCTGACAAAGTCATTCATCTCAATGCTCAGATTCACAGTCGGCGTAAGATACGGCAGTTCCATATCATAATAGATCAGTGTTCCGCCGCAATTGGAAGATATGATTGTAAAATCAGTATTTTTTAATCTGGTTCGCTTTCTTTTTTTATATCTGGCCCACTCTCGTTCCTGATACTCATTGATTTTTTCCTCCAGCTTTTTCCGCATCTGTCCGTCCCCATCTGCTTTCTGAATCACTCTGTTCTGTAAATATTTAACTGCTGCTTATGCTTGCGCTCAGTGTCCCAAAGAGCCTTTGCTTCCACACCCACAGCGCCCTGACCGGCGGTATATAGGAACATCCGGCATACAGGAACAGGAACAACAGTCTCGTTCCCCTGGTCAGTCCTCTATATAGCGGATGCTTCATCTCCCTTATCGCCCATCTCTTCACAAATCGGCTGTTTTCTGCATTCTTCGCATTCTTCATCACCAAGTAAGCCGACAGGATATCCCACATCAATCCATATTCCCACTTCAATGCCCATGCAGAATGCCCTTTTTTATATTCCTGATCCCGGATTTTTTCATAGACTCTCCATTTTTGCCCCATCCCTTTGCGTTCATGTAAATGTGTCGTACTGTCCGAATGCATCCTGTAATAATACCACTGCACATCCACATAAGCCATCCTCACCTGCCTGCAGCACAATTCGTATAAAAACAGCGTATCCTCTCCGCTTCGGATTCTCTCATTGAAACGCTGTGTTCCTATATATTCCCGGCGTATCATCTTCCCGCCGATACAAGACAGTTCTCGTTCAAAGCGGATATGGAACCATTCTTCCGACAGATATTTTTCCGCCGTTTCCCAATTAATCGGACTGCCGCTCTCTCGTTTTTGATATTGTATTTCTTCCATCTGCAGTGAGGTTAACCTTACATAACTGCAGAAAATCAGCTCTGCCTGGGATACCTCAGCCTGACAAACCGCTGCTTCGATCAGCGATGGATGTATGGCATCGTCACTGTCCAGAAAAAACACATATTCACCTGCGGCCGTTTCCAGTCCCAGATTCCTTGCGGATGACACACCTTTATTTTCCTGCCGGTACAGCCTGATCCGTCCATCTTTTATGCAAAACTGCTCACATACCTCACGGCTTTGATCCGTGGAACCGTCATCTATGATAAGTACCTCCATATTCTGATAGGTCTGACGAATCACAGATTGGATACACTGCCGGACATAGGCTTCCGAATTATACACAGGAATGATCACGGAAACCTTGGTCATCTTACCAGTATCCTTTCCCATTCATCCAATATGTGCTCCTTTTCAAATCTACGGACTGACTCTGCTGCATGAATGCCCATCTCTCTGCGCAGTTTTGCATCCTTCATAAGCAGCTCCATCCTCCCTGCAAAGCCTTCTGCATCTCCCGGATCCAGTAAAAATCCGCTTTCCCCGTCAGTTATGACTTCCTTCGGCCCGGTCTTACAGGAATAACAGACAACCGGAAGCGAGAAGAACATAGCCTCAAGAAGAACCATCGCAAATCCCTCATTTCTGGAAGGGAGCACGAAGAATGCCGCCTTTTTATAGTATTCCTCAATATCAGATACAGTTCCTATAAAATGGATTCTCTGAAGTCCCGCATCTTTTACCTTTTTTTCCAGCTTTTTTTGATCCATCCCTTCCCCAGCCACTACAACATTCCACTGTGAATATTTTTCTTCCAGCAGACTCCAGCTGTCGATCAGCAGGTCATATCCCTTCGCCTCCGTAAGCCTTCCTGCTGCAAAAATGAGAGGCGCCTCTTCCTGCTTTTCGAATACTCCCACATAAGGAACCGGATTATAGATCTGACTAAGCGCACATCGCAAATTTAATTTTTTCTGATAATACCCTTGATCTTCTTTTGTTAAAACAACCAATTGATCTGAGTATCTCGCCACCATCCTTCTTACAAATACCCTTAATAAATTATTTCTTTCAAAATGATAATAGTAATTAAAATTTTCCCAGGAAATCCAGCACATTTGCGGTCTCTGATGCTTCAAAAAAATAGAATAGCAGCCCAGGATAATATCCACATCCACCAGGACATCCGGTTTTTCTCGCTCAATTAGAGCCATCAGATATTGGAGATTCCCTGTAATCCCTGGCTTCTTTCTTTCCCGCTCTACCCAATAGATTTTAATGTTTTCATTCAGTTCAAAAAAGGTCCGCCCATTTCCCCACAGGCTAATAACTGCAACCGGATAGCCCCGGTCCAACAGTCCATTCGCAATGACCGACAGAACACGCTCTGTCCCTCCGGAATGGCTCATATTCCCAATAAAGAATAACAACTTGCTGTGATCTATACCCAATGCATCTTATCTCCTGTGATTTCTCTGCAGTGAAAAATTCTTACTGCAGGCTGATTGTTCCGATATGATATCCATACTCTTCTTCCTCTTCCTCATTCGCCAGCTGAATCTCCTTTCCGGTATCCGGATCCTCCATATGGAAATATACTTCATACTCTCCTCTTTGAAGCTCTCCCAATGCAATCTTTGTCTCAGCTGTTTCAGTCAGTTCCGCGTCCTCTCCGCCTGTCAGTTTCTGAATATCACATTTCATTTCTATCGGCGGAGACTGACCTTCCTTTTCGCTATACAGGGTCAGCTTGATCTTCGGCTTCTTATACATAGGAGCAAAACCCACATTTTTTAGTGTAACAGCCACATCAATACCGTTTTTTTCCGCATTCTCCACCAAACTTGCTTCCGTGATCAAAAGGCGATAGCCCAGATGACGCTCTATATAACTATAACCGTCCATCCCCTGGAAGCAGTCTTCTCCATTCCAGACAGCTTCCCTCCATTTATTCATAACAGCCAGATCATAATCCTGATTGAGATAAGTGACACGTCTTACTGCCAGCCCTGACACAGCATTTTCAAAATCATTATAGGGATTATTGTTGATAACCTCTCCGCCGTTTGGCACCGTGCGGAGTAGCTCATTTTGAAAATCCAGTTCTTCCTCCCTGCTCTGCCGGAATAGCGAATCCGGCTCCAGGAGTTCCTTTGGCCTGTAGGTTCCAAAATCAGTTTCATTTCCCAGCATTCCGTCATTGAACAGTCCCAGTCTGCCTTCCAACGCTTCCTTCAGCGGTTCTGATTCCATAATGCTACGCCACTGTGCCGGGGTCCGCACTGCGAGATATATGGACGAACTGGTTACGGCTTCCAGCTGCCCGGCAAGCCGCTGCAGATCTGCGGAACTGTTATACCGTGTCCCATTCATTTCTCCCCAGTTGCCGGTAAAGAGTCCCTGTATGATAAAAATCTTTTTTCCATATTTCCTCAGAATTGGTTCCAGTTGCTGCATATGCAATGCAATGATGTCCAGGCTTTCCGGCTCAACCAATACATTCTGACCCTCCGCATCATATGCGAACCGAATGATCAATTGTTTGTCCAATGCCTCTAGCTCACAAAGAAGTTTTTCAATATTTGCAAGTCCCTTTTCCTCAATTGCGCCTTCCCTGTATGCCTGCAGGCAGATCTGAACCAGTGTAATCTCTGTATCTTTATCCTTATAATACTTTTCCTTCACAAGCTGTCGGTAATCTGTCTCATCCTCCGAAATCCAAAATCGGTACAAACTATAAAATCCACGGTACGGATTCCGCAGCTCCCGGGAGGATTCAGTAAACGGATAACTCTCCACATAAATCTTCATCCTCATGTTCTTCCATATCAAAACACAGACGAAAAGTGCAACCACCGTAAGTATATAACGTAAAACATACAGCCAGCTCTTCATACGCCGCAGAATACTGCCGCTTGTTTTTCTATAACCGGCAGCTCTGTTTCTACCTTTCTTCTGACTATCTACCATCCTGTCCAATCCCCAGATTATATAGTGTTCCCGTATTCTGTCTGAAATAGTAACAGACAAAATCGTCATCCTCATAATAGACCTTCATGGCCTGCGGATACGTTTCTGCAAACCGCTGGCAACATTCATATGCCTTTGACTCCAGAATTGTACGATTTTCAAGCTGTTTATAAGAAAACCACTCATTCTCCGATTCTACGATATCACTTTGTGCCGCATCCTCAGAGATTTCTGAGGCCTTTATTTCCGGAGCCTGGCTGGCACCGCTGTCCGGGAATTTTTTGGAATATTTCTTCCAATATATTTCAGAATACTTCTCTTCTCCCATCCAGAACGGCCCTTCAAAAAAGTGAGCCTGTGCATAGAGAAGCGGCTTCTTCTCCACATAGATAAACACATATTCTGACGGAAGTGTATATTCTGTGTCAGAACATTTTTCAACAAACATCTGAAGCTCCTCATGCCACCCATAAAGATTGACCGGATACAGTTCATCCGTAGGCGCTACGATTGTATAACTGTACTGCGGGAATTCCTCTATAATAGAATTTGTCACTTCCACAGCGGAATTATACCGCGATAACTCATAAAATAAAAATCCCCGATAATTTCCCGTCAGTATGGCAAACACATAAATTCCTGCCGTTAAGAGGACAGACGTCCGCCCAAGAACAGGTTCTTTGAAAAAACGTGTCAGCCAGGAAAGGAGCATATCCGCAGGCATGACCATAACGGCAAGTATCATCATACGCCCCGCCGAACAAAAACGAGAATCCGAGATCAGATCTGGATAGCCCATGTAAGGTGCTGCAAACAGCAGCATAAATATAAATGTAAACAAGATGACCGGCGGATATCCACAGCAGAAACGGTATAGGCATCTGTCCTTCCTGTGTCCTGCAAACAAACACATCACAATCATAATTCCTGTCAATGCCAGAATCCATCCTGAACGAATATCGCCATAAAGTGTCTTGTAGCCTTTCCTGTATATTCCGTTGATTATTTTTTCAATAGAACTGATCCCCTTCTCTGCTGCTTCTTTCCATTGGCTCAGCCCAATCCCCTTGTACTGTACATCCGTGCCTTCTTCATCATCAGCTTCTATCGGATCCTTTTCTTCCACCTGCCATTGCCTGGCCTGCTCCCCATCCATTGCGTCCATAGCCCACTGGATCGAGTAGTTAAAGGGAATTCCGGAAGCCAGCGCTCCTGCCATAGGCGTAATTGCAATCACACATCCGCAGGCCACGCTGAGCGACAGCGGAAGCAGGTAGTTCCGGCTGAATATTTTTTTCAGTGCGAACAGAGCGAAGGAAACACAAAGGATAAATGCCATGATCGTCACGTAAAAATGGATGGCGATCGAAGCTGAAAGAGACATCATAAATAAAAACAGATTTTCGTCCCAATAAAATTTTGATGTCTTTCCTTTTCTGGTAAAGTTGGCAGCTTCCCTTAAGTAGCGAATAAGATACAAAGCACATAAAAACTGTGTATGCAGACCGAATTCCAATGGGAGTGTAATCTGCAGACGAAACATACTGTAGACGTAATCCGCGCTGACTACATCTACAGTCAGAAACAGCATCAATACAAACACCGGCGAATACCGCCAGTGAAACACTTCTCTCAGGAGAAGATACACAGACACCAGAAATACTGTCACATGGATTCCCTGCAGGAATAGCAAAATACTGTAGACCCGGATACCAAAGAGCATGCTCATAGTATAGATAAAGCAGTGCATTGCTTCCGGATAGACCCCATCCGAAAAAATATTGCCCTGAGTCAATCCATAGATCCATTCATGGTGTGCATACAAATCTCCCCATCCGTAAGAATGGATCTGGAATGCCCCGTAGGAAAAATACGCCATTCCGAACATAAGAACAGCCGCAAGAACACCGTTCTTATATACAAAAGGGCTGATTTTCCTCCCGATTTCCCATAACCGTTCTTTAATCCTGAGCCGAATATGCCGCAGACGGTATCTCTTTTTTTCTATCCCCGAAAAGCGGATGCCGGAACGCAAAAAAAATACCAGTTTTTTTACACACACACAAATGAATATACCATAAAACAAAAGAACTACAGTCCACCGGTTCAATACGTGAAAGAGCCCAAGCATCAGAACAACCGTATTGACAATCACAACCTGCACTGTGACGCAGAAGCTGAAACGATATGTCCTTGTTTTACCCTTCAGATACCCTCCGAACACAACAGAGGGCCAGAGATACATCAGAAACAGGTATCCACAGAATACTTTTCCGTATTGTATGATCCAATACACCGTATCCATATCTCTGCCCCCTTCTCATCATCTTATGTTTCCGGATCTTTTATGTTCCTTATTCTCTTCTGTTTGGAGCCGATATACCAGTCCCGAAGGTCTTGGAGCAAATTCCTGTTTTAGAAGCATCCCCTGACAGAATATATGGGTATCCAGATGCCGCTCAACCCAGCGCAGGCGAATGTAAGCTACCGTCCATCCGGTAAAGGAGCCCAATACAACACCCATCCCATACCAGATCTCTGTAAGCTGCATGGAAAATAAGCTACACATAAAGGTTACTCCGCAAAAGCTCAGTGTCGTCAGGATTGCTCCTGTCAGATCATTGTAGTAATAAAGAAACAGGATTGCCGCATACATCAAAAACAGGATAAAATATCCTGCTGCCAGACAGGGATAAATCTGCATAACCGACCCTGCAAACCCAAACTGCGGCAGTACCACGATACACAGTAAATAGATTACTACGGATATAATAAACTGTACACGCATCAGATTCATCAGTTCGCTTCCCAGCTGACGGAACATCCGCCGCTTGGCGCTCTCAATATCACTTTTCTTTCCGCCGATCACGGCCTCTGAATAGATCTTATATTTCTCGTGGAAATGCATTTCCACATGGGTAATAAAGATCACGGTTGCTGAGATATTCGTAAACATGGCGAGACAAGTCGCCATATCATAAGGCTGGTTGCATACAAAGCTCTTTACGACTACCATCCTTGATTCTGATGTCCAGAAGACAAAATTGTGAATATAAAGCCCCAGGATATAGAAAAAATTCGTCACTACCAGCGGCCACCATTTCACAAAATATTTTAGCACAGGCAGAAACCGATTGCTGTTTCTGGCAAAATATCTCTTCACAGCCGCAAATTCCAGGATCCCGATCAATAAGAAGCCTGATGTCAGTGCGAACAGCATGCTGTAGGCCGTATTCCATCCGCATCGGTATTTCAGTACCCATGCAAGGATAAATGCTCCTGCCATACCGATCAGGAAGAAAATAGAGATTCTTTCATAGTCCTTACAGATGGACAAATATACCATAGAATAAAATACCAGTATCATGGAAATATAGGCACAGAATCCGGTAAATACATAGTAGACCTCTACCCCGCCCACAAAATGCTCCCAAAGACAAAACGGAATACCAATCAGACAGCCAAGGATCATTGTCATCAGCAGCCCGATATAATAGCATGGCAGAATATCTTCATACCGCTCCGCATAAATGGCGTCCTGCATATATTTGGACAACACGGCATTGAACGGAGCTACAACCAGCAATGCGAAAATAAACGTATACAGTATTGTACAGGAAAACAGTTCCCGAGTCAGATATGCTTCCTCGTTAAAGCCTAATTTCCAGCCGATCAGCAGGATATTCGCAATGATCACAATCATAGGGGCGATCGTGATCACAACGCTGTACACAAATCCTACCAGGTCTGCCGCTATAGATTTCTTTTCAAATATTCGATTCAGCTTTACTCCTACACCAGCCATCCCTAATTCCTCCCGCTGTCTGCATCCGGCTGCGGTTTCTCTTCTGCTGCCTTCTGCTTCTCTTCTTCCCAGGCAAGCTGCATACTTTCCGCAAAGTCCCTATATATTTTTTTGTAGGCATTCTGCAGATGTGAAAGCTGATAGCGAGACAAGACTCTTTGATATCCGTTCTTTCCCATCTGAATGCGCATATCTTCATTCCTTGCGAGTGCAGTCATGGCGTATGCGATTTCCTCCACGTTCATGATCCGTGTAACCATTCCTGCTGCACCGTAATCATCATATTCTCCAAGAACCAGCCCCCGACAGTTTCCTACATTGGTCGCGATCACTGGTTTCTGGGCCGCGAAGCTTTCCAGGATGACAAGTGGCTGTCCCTCACTGATGCTGGTCAAAACCGTCATATCCATCCGGCCGTAATACTCCCGTACATTGACATTGCCTGTAAACTCAACATCCGGAATCCCCATCGTCCTGACCAGGCCAAAGCATTCTTCCGCATACTCTGCGTCTTCCTCCCAAGATCCCATAATCCACAGCTTCAAGGACGGTTCTCTTTCCTTTGCAAATCCAAACGCCTGGAGCAAAGTCATGACATCCTTTACCGGAGTCACCCGCAGTACGGCGCCAATATTGATCTTTCCCTGATCCTCTTCTGTCTTTCCCGGAAGATTCTGAAAATCCTCTACCCGGATTCCATTCGGCACGATCATCGTCTTTTCGATGGGACAGCCCAGCTCTACCTGAAGTTCTCTTGCGTGTTCATACAGGCTGGTCACCATATCCGCCCTTTCATATGCAAGGCTGGACATCTTGTAGAACTGTTCGATCCAGATATTCTGATAGATATCCTTGACCCATTTTGCCATGATCAGCTCTTCTTCCCGTTCACGGGTATAGATCCCATGCTCGGATATGAGCATACGACCACCATGGAAATATTTTGCCATACTTCCCAGCACGCCTGCATAACCTGTGCAGATGCAATGATACAAATCTGCCTTTGGAAGCTCTGCCTGGAGCACTGTGAACAACGGCAGGTATATGGAACGCATCATCCATAGGAAATCCGTAAATACAACCTGACTGTAATTCAATTGATAAAATTCCGTCACTGCGTCCAGAAAATCCCTTCCCATCAGCATACCGTTCAAAGACACCTGGTGTTTTCGGAAATAATCAAACAGTACTTCCCACTCGATCTTCTGGCCAAGCAGGAGACTTCGCAAAGCCTGGTATTCCTTTTTATTCATCCGGTGCTTCCGCATCCTTTTCCTGCCCCAGTCAGAATCATTGAGATATACCTCATGTACCTCTGTCACATTTGGAGGCAGTTCATATACATACTTCCCACGCAGCGAACGGTCTGCCACAATAGTCTGGATCACAAATTCCTGCTTTGGAAAAGAACAGATCATGCTGTGTATCCAACTGGATACACCTCCCACCACATAGGGATAACATCCTTCCGCTATTATACAGATTCTCATCTTCTTACTCCAATTCTATCTTCACATCCGAATTCTCTGCTTCAATCAGCCATGCTCCGTCTTCCAACTGCTTCCAGCTTCCTCCGTCTACATGGGTGATCCGTTCATTTTGAGTCCTCAATACGAACCATACAGGATTGCCTGCATTACTTTCCAAATGAATCACATTGTCCTTTCGGCTGTCCGTATAATCCAATGCCAGAAAATTACGGATCCTGTCATCGCATTCTGATACGGTAGTCCCTGAAAATCCTTTGAAATTCTGCCAATAATACTGAATATTGCCGCCGAATTCAGAAAGCACCTTTTCCAGGGTATCCTCCTCACCCTCAGGATATGCAACCCGCCCCATGTCCATCCGCACGCTGCTGTATCCCAACGCAGTCTGCACGCTCCGCATCCGAAAGTCTTCACGGTAAGTATGCTCCGTTCCATCAGACAGTGTACTCTGTCTGGTGATATCTTCTGTCTGGTAGCTGATCAGATCATTTTCTCCGTGATAATCCGTGACAACCGTCCGTACAGGCTCCAAAATCTCTTCATTTAAAGCAGCTTCCACATCTTTCTCTTCCAGACTGCCTGCATAAAAAGAAGAAAAACGATAATCCGGAAGCTCTTTTCCCATGAACCGTTGGTCCTCTATCAGCTTCCTGCGAAGCTCCATGTCGGATATACTGCTTCCTGACAGTCCCGCTTCCGCCCCCTGCTCCCGGATACGTCTCATATAATACTTAAGCTCAGTCTGGTTTGGAAAGGAATCATCCTCATAATCATACTGCGGAGTAAGCATACAGGAGAGCCCCAGCGTATTCTGCCGGTACACAGCCACGATCGAAGGCCATGCGACATCCCGCAGCAGTCTTGACATCGTCTGACCATAGCGAGCTTTGATCTCCGAATTATTTTCTGACGCAAATCCAGGATAATTTACGATCACCATATTCTGCGCATTCACTACAGGGTAAAGCTCATAGTCATTCATTCTGGAAGCCATAGCAGTCAAAAGTCCTATACCCGTAACATCTTCCATATATCCGCCGTTTACCGCAAATACATGCGCTTTGTTGAAGCTGTTTCTCCAGATCACCGCCGGATAATCCTCTTCCTCTTTCAATAATTCTTTCGTAATACCCCGCATATAAGTCTCTGCGTTCTTACCCAGAATATAATATGGAAATGTCAGTTCCATATCCTGCCTTTTCTCATTCTCTTCCTCGTCTTCTGCCCGGTATACGGCTTCGCCTCCCAGCAAAAATCCTTCTTTCAGATATACTCCTTCCAGCTTCGCAGATTCTTCTTTTACTTGTTCAATCCCCAAAAGTTTCCTCAGGCGGGCATTGTCTTTAATCACGGACACCTCCGGCAGATTGCAGAATACCAGATCAATCCCTGCATCTACACACGCTTCCAGGCTGCCGCATAATTCCTTCTGGTTCCAGTCCATATCCTCTGCATTTAATATGAGCATTTCCGGGGAGGAAGCCTTGCTTTTCTGCTCAGCTTTTTCGTATGCCTCCAATGATTCATAGCTGGCCATGCTGCGCTTTGTATATGTCGTCCATGTGCGTACAACATCTTCTATGTTCCCTGTCACGGCTCCGATATAAACCACCCGTTCCCTGGGATTCTCAGTGGCAGCTCCGATCTCTGACTCTCCGGATTCGAACTTATAAGCACTGCTCTCCCCCAGAAGTTCGTCCCGATCCTGATAATATGAATTTTCTTCATAACCATCCCAGCTTTCCAGTGCAACATTGGTAAACTGGAACAGAAAAAACACAACCAGCATGACTGTCGTGATGGCAAGATAATTCCAACGTGATATCATTTCTTTCTCTCCTTAGCTGAAAATCCTGATCATTTCCAGCGTATCACTGTCAATGATGATATTCGAATTCTTCAAAGCGTTGAGTGTCTGAAAAAATGCATCCCTGTTTTTTACGGTAAAATACAATTTCAATCTGCAAGTATAGGCACACAATTCATTTGGGTACTGTTCTTCTAATCTAATACACCATTTTTCCACATTTTCAAAATTCCTGCTTTCCAGCAGCCGCATACACAGACCCTCATACCACTCCGGAGTAATCCTGGAAGCATTTTTTTCATAGAGCAATTCCATAGCCTCTTCCAACATTCGTACAAACCGGTCCTGCTCCAGATCCATGAAAACTCTTTGGCTCAGGAAATCCTCCATGTATGCGATCAATGCCACTTCGTATTCTATCTGCTCGGAGCCTTGATCCTCTTCCTTCATCTGACGGTACAACTTATGTACACCCATACGAAATTCATTCAGTCTGTCGCTCAGGATAGAAGCCGCATAATGCGCCGACTCCGAGTCCTCCGAATTCAAAGCCAAAGCCACCGATGACAGAGATTCCTGCATATCTCCCTTGATGATATTCATCATGGCCACCCGCAGATTCTTCTCATCACTGACCGCAAGGGCATCTTCCACAGGAATCACATTGCGTTCCCGCTCTTCATTGGCCTTTACCTGTGTCTTCACACGGCTTTTATCAAAAATGACATCCTCCAGATTCACCTGAAATCTGAAAATTGTCAGATACAGCAGGTGGGTCACGAAGAAAAATACAGGAGCAACCACCGGACAGAGCACCATGATAAAAAATCGGATAATATAAGTCTTCCTGCCGTCATACAGAAATTCCGCTTCTTCATTCTTCTTTTTCCGGATGGGCACGGCGATGAACAGTCCGCAGATCAGATAGGCCGCTGCCACCGCCAGATTGATCAAAAGCATCATGACAAACAAATGCTCTTCCCTTGTCAGTGTCATACCATGACCTCCTTTAGCAGGCTCTCATAGCCAAGCTTCCGAAAACGGTCCCGAACGCCTTCCGCATTTTCCAGATCTGTGTTGGAAAGCAGGATATAAAGCTTTCCGCCCTCCATAGTTCCCATATAGTCTGTCTGACGTATGCAGCTCTCCAGCAGCGCGGAAGCCTGTTCATACCCCTGATAGCCTGTCACGATCTCTACCAGCGTACATTCTGTCAGGCCTTTGCTCTTGGCATCCAAAAATGCCTTCACCAGCTGTGTAAATGCATCCTCGTTGAGCACGCTGGTTCCCGGGATATAACGCTGGCCCTTCAGGCTTTCCAGATAACGGCTGGCACGTACGGACGCGTTCTGGATCAATGTTCCGATCACCGTCAGCCGGTTTGCCTCGGACAGAGTCATCCTCTGCCACGGGATGCCCCATACCATCAGGATCAGCTGCATCTCCTCCTCAGCATATACGGCGCTGGCCATCAGCGGAAGCTCCGCCTCCATGTTCTTGTTGATATAGACCCTGCCATTACTCAGTTCCGTGTACAGATCACCCATGGCCGTATACTTTACGGAATTGCCAAGCTTGCGTGCCTCCGGGGAGGTTGCGGAAAAGAGTCTTGCGTAATCCCTGTTGGCTACGATATATACAGCCACATCCCGGCTGTCCATCAGTTCCCCCAGCACCTGTGCCGCATAGAACAATACTTCTTCGGTTTCATATCTTTCCAGGCTGGAAGTAATCTCATAAATCTTTCCAAGGCTGTCCTTGTGGTTGACAAGCTGTGCTTCAAAGTTCCGTTTCATCCGGACATTACTGTCATTGATCTCTGAGATATCTTCAATCCTTTCATACAGATATCCCAGTTCTTCCTCTTTATCGTCCTGTGTGTGGCGCAGGCGGTCCCGAATATAACCTACCACCATTCCTACGATAAACAGCTGTGCCATCCAGACATATGTATTGTAATCCAGCAGAACTTCGAACTGTATATGCCCGTCTGTCTGCCGGAAACAATATCCCACGGAGGCAAGCAACGCAGAAAAGATTGCTTCCTGCTGCCCGTAGATTGCTGCAAACAGCAGAACATACAGCAGATAAAAATCCAATCTGCCAAAATACTGGCTTCCCGCAGCCCGGTCATACAATATGTAGAATATGACAAAGCAGATCAGATTCTCCAAAAGCGGAAGCAGACTTTTCGCAGCTACTTTAGTACCATGCAGCAGCCTGCCTCCCCATCCGCCCCCTGCGTCCTCGGATTTCAGGAAACTGTCACTGTAACGCTTCATAAACGCGGCAACCTCTCCCACGCCTTCCGGATAGTGGGTAAAGATCCGCTGTCCAAATTCATTCTGATAGGTTCTTCCGTCCAGTATATGTCGGTACTTCTCTCCTACGGACTGATCCGTAATGGTGATACCCGCCCCCATCTTTTCGATGATGATCTGTGCAAGCTCCATCTCGTTGATCTCTTCCATTGATGAGATATGATAGCAAGGCTGTCCGACCTGCTCCGCCGTCATGACCTTATAAATAAGTTCCACCGCGTCATTTACATACAGCATGGAAAAGCTGTTCCTGCCATTTGCGGAAATACTTCCTCTCTTCAATGCTTCCAGGCACATCCTGTAGCAGGGATTGCTTTCCTCCTGTCCCTTCTGCGGCACGCTGTATACCTGATCCAGCCGCAGAACGACCGTATCTACATCCTGCATATTCCGATAGTTGCCGCACAGCTCTTCGCCCTGTGCCACAGCCAATGCTTTAAAGCCCTTGGGAGACACCTTTTCCGTCTCCGGAATGTCATTGGCATAGGAATTGCTGAATACCTCCTGAGAAGACAGATATACAAAACGTCCGCCTCCGAGCATAGAGTATGCCGACAGGATGTTGATCAGGGATGATGTATAACGTACCGATTCTGTTCTTCCATGGTGCTTCCACTCAAAGTTCGTATCATATGCGCCCATGAACAGCACGATCTCCGGCCTGACACTCTCCATCACATCCTTGACACTCTCACTGTCATATAGGAAATCATACTTCTCAAAAACCCGCTTACGGGAAATACCGCGCTCTTTATCCTTTCCCTTCTGCCCTGTCAACAGATAGATCCGGTGATTGCTTTTGTTTAGCTTGTCGATCATGGCATCCATGACCTTGCTGGCTCCGCCAATTAATAATACATTCATTATTCTTCGCCATCCTCATCTTAAAATAATCTTTTTTCTGACTCCCGGTGATTTCCCTGTACACTAAAAAGGGGTATCTTTCCTAAATTTAGAAAAAGTTTACCCTGTCCACTTGTCCTGTCATCTGTCTGCTAAATTCTTCTCATGATTTCTTCTTTGCCGGAAGGACGTAAAGTGCCCTGCTCTGCGACAACCCCCTACCCATGATATTGAGTAAATATTAACACAAATTTTATATATTTTCAATACTAATATATATTTCCCAATCTCTGAATTCGCGTCAATATATGAAATTTTTGTAAATTGAGAGCCCTGCGCAGTCTGTTTGGCAGTCATTATTTTATATAAAAAGTGTATAAATTCTTATACATTTAATATTGGCACTATGGACAAAGCAAAACACAGGAGGTACTTGTATGGCAAAGGGTGAAAATATTTTCAAAAGGAAGGATGGCCGTTGGGAGGCACGGTATATCAAAACCCGTGAAAAAAGCGGCAAGATCAAATATGGGTTCTGCTACGGCAAAACCTATATGGAAGCCAAGGACAAGGCTGCGGAAGCGAGAGCGAAGCTGTTAAGCGGAACGGTTTCGAAGCCTGAAGTAAAAGCAGAAAAATTTTCGTTTTATTGTGACAGCTGGCTGGATCTTCGCAGCACACAGTTAAAAGCGTCCAGCTATGTTAAATATCAGTACGGGATTGAAAAACATGTGAAACCTTATTTGGGAAATCTGTATCCCGAAGATATTACAACGGAAAAATTATCCGCTTTTTCGCAGCATCTGATCAATGAAAAGGAACTCTCTATCAAATCCGTGCGTGATATCCTGACTTTTATGCGTTCTATCCTTACCTATATCAATAAGCAGATTGACGGAGCATTATCCCATGTCGAAGTGATCTATCCCCGCGAATCTCCCAAAGCAGTACGTGTATTGAGCGAAGAGGAAGAATCCAGGCTGGTTTTATATTTGTCAAATGGGATGGACGCGGGAAGGTTTGCCGTCTATCTGGCACTTCGCACCGGAATGCGGATCGGCGAGATCTGCGCTCTGCGCTGGAAGGACATTTCCTTCGACGAGGAGATCATCTGTGTGAACAAAACCGTACAGCGTATCAAGGATATCAATTCTCAGGGAAAGACAAAAACAATACTGATGATCGGCTCGCCCAAAAGCGACAAGTCGCGGAGGACCATCCCGCTTATGCCGGATATTTCGGCGCTTTGCAGACAATTTTATCAGGATGACCCAGAATGTTTTGTACTGACCGGAAATGGGAACTGCATGGAGCCTCGAAATCTGCAAAGATATTTAAAGAAATACACGGCGGCATGCAGTATAGAAAATGTACATTTTCATACCCTGCGCCATACCTTTGCGACACGCTGCATCGAAGTCGGCTTTGATGTAAAAACCTTAAGTGAGGTGCTCGGACATGCAAACATTTCCGTAACGCTTGACCGGTATGTACATCCGAATATCAATTTAAAAAGGGAAAATATGCGCCGTTTAAAAACAGCGGACTGTTTTTCTTATGAGCAGTCAAATTAAGCAGTCAATTTTTAGAAAGCTCTGCCGTCAGGGCGATTCCGATACATTGTCGCAGAGCAGGGCACTCTGCGTCAGATCCTGAGTATACCTTGTGAAGCGGCCGAATGGCCATGGTGGGATGCCCTTGGGTATAACAAATTGGAGCTGCCGCATTCAGAAGGATCCACATCCTTCCATAAATTCGGCAACTCCACTTTTTATTTCAAACGTTCCCGCAGCAACGCTCCAGAATCTCAACCATCGTATCGGTATCACCTTTTCTCGTTGCCGTCAGCATCTTACCGGATTCTACCGCCAGGCGATAGATATAGCCGAAATCCGGCCTTTTCCTTACCATTTCCGCAAACTTATCCATCAATTCTTTATTCGGGATTGATACACAGCCATCCGCATAGCTCAAAAAGCCGTATACAACCATAGCTGAAAAAATCTCATCCTTTGTCTTAAGTTCCATGGAGACGGAAGCATATTCCTGTACATTTGCCGGCACACTCCTTTCTGCATCGGCGCTTCCTCAGTTTCCCGCTTCTATAACCCCAATCCTCGTCCCACACCTCATCATATATAGAAAAGGCGTAAAGCTATTTTCATTATCCTATGCTTCACGCCTTTTAAATCCTAAACCACTATATCGTTAAATAATGCAGGTTCCGGAATCGGTACTCCCTCTTCCTTTGCTGTCTCTATCCACATATCCCGTACAATATTCACTTCCCTGAACGCTTCCTCCTGTGTCCTCCCATGCGCCATACACCCCTGTAGTTCCGGAATGCTTGCCACATAAATATCATCAATATTATCATATTGAATCAACACAGAATATTTTGACATTTTATCACCTCTATAATCCATATTTCAACATAATCTTTCTAAGTTGTCTTACTTCATAGCCCTTAGCTTTCGCCCCATCCTTTTGAATATTCATGAAAGCCTTGAGTTCACGATGAAAATATTGCATATGTGAACCATTTTGACGAATAAAATCAAACCCCAAATCTACAATTAAATTGCGAAAATCATTAAAGCGGATATTATTATCACTTTTTCCGCTCATAACATCATTATACGTCTTTTGGTTCATACAGATTGGCTCCCCTCTACATCTTCACAATCCTGACCTCCGTACTCTCATCTCCTCCCAGCTCCACGCTGACGCTCAATTTTCCGCTTAAGTTCGTGTTCATCTTCCCTGCCGACGCGCCGCCGATCAGCACCTCATACTCGCTCTCGGGCTGCAGCTCCAGCGTAAAGTTCACGTCCTCCGGAGCGGAAATCCGGAAGTTCACCTCTGTATCGGTTGCCTTGAAGTTCTCCACCGCACTGCCCGGGACGGATTCGTACACGAACATGCCGTTCCTTTCCAGCTTGGTGATTTCTGAAAATGTTTTTACTTTATAAAGATCGCCTTCAAATTCGAAATTATCCAGCTTTGTCTTCGATGCCAGTGTGTAATCCCCAAAGCTGATCGTCCCATCCTTTTCCGTACGTAACAATTCCTCTACTCTTGCCATGTCAATGTCCTCCTAGGTATTTTGAGAAAAACTTATATTGTGTATCGCAACGGTCCCGGACAAGACTGTCTACTTTTTTGTATTGTACGGAACCGCTGCCTGTTGTCTATATTATATAATATTCCGTCCGTATTTTCTACTCATTTATTTCTTTTGGATAAAATTTAATCTCCTTTTTAGCAATTCCGGCTTCGACCTGGGTACCGGGAGCGACCTCGCCGGTCAGGATGGCTTCGGCCAGCTTATCCTCCAGCTCAGTCTGCATCGCGCGCCGCAAGGGACGTGCCCCGTATTTCGCGTCGGTTCCTTTTTCTACGATATGAGCCTTTGCGGATTCCCGCAGGGTCAGCGTGATATTCATCTGCTCCTTCAGCCGGGCTGTAAACTCTTTGACCATCAGGGTCACGATCTGCTTCATATGGGTTTTATCCAGCGGATGGAAAACAATGATCTCATCGATCCGGTTTAAAAATTCCGGACGGAAGATCAGCTTCACTTCGCTCATCACATTTTGCTTCATCCGCTCGTAGTCGCTCTTTTTGTCCTCCTTCACGGCAAATCCCAGCTTCTTCGGGTCGATGATGGCCTTGGCTCCGGCATTGGAGGTCATGATGATGACCGTATTGCTGAAATCCACCTTTCTTCCCTGGGAATCCGTGATATGTCCGTCATCCAGCACCTGCAGAAGGATATTGAACACATCCGGATGCGCCTTTTCCACCTCGTCAAAGAGCACCACGGAATAGGGATGGGTGCGCACCCGGTCGCTGAGCTGGCCGCCGTCCCCATGTCCCACATATCCGGGAGGCGCCCCGATCATCTTTGCAACGGAATGCTTCTCCATATATTCGGACATGTCTACCCGGATCATGGAATCTTCGTTTCCAAACAAAGCCTCCGCAAGCGCTTTGGACAGCTCCGTCTTCCCTACGCCCGTAGGACCTAAAAACAGGAAGGAACCGATGGGCCTTCTGGGATCCTTCAAACCGGTACGCCCCCGCTTTACAGCCCTTGCCACTGCACTGACTGCCTCGTCCTGGCCGATGACCCGCCTGTGGAGCTCCTTTTCCAGCTTGTTCAGCCGCTGGGTATCGCTTTCCTCCAGCTTGGACACTGGAATCTTGGTCCATGCGGACACTACCTCCGCAATATCCTGTTCCGTTACGACCGGATGCTGAGCTTCATTTTTCTTGTCAAAACGCTTCCGCGTGGCGTCGATCTTCTTCTCCACCGCCTGCTGCTCCTTCTGGATCAGATGGGCCTCCGTAAAATCACCTGCCATGATGCTCTCTTCCTTCTGCCGGATCAGCTCTTTCAGGGAATCCTCCAGCTTGGAGAGATTCTCCGGAACCTTGTAGCCCTTCAGGCTGACCTTGGAGCAGGTCTCATCCAGCACATCGATGGCCTTATCCGGGAGGTTGCGGTCCGTAATATAGCGCTCCGACATGTGTACGGCCGCCTCCATGGCATCCTTTCCGATGGTGACCCGGTGATGGTTTTCGTATTTTTCCTTTAAGCCCTCCAGGATCTCCAGACAGTGGGTCTTGGTAGGCTCTTCGATCGTAACCGGCTGGAAACGCCGTTCCAGTGCCGCATCCTTTTCAATGTATTTTCGGTATTCCGCCAGAGTGGTGGCTCCGATCATCTGCAGTTCCCCTCTTGCCAGAGCGGGCTTGAGGATATTGGAGGCATCCATGGCGCCCTCCGCGCCGCCGGCGCCGATCATCGTGTGAAGCTCATCCATGAACAGGATCACATTGGGATCTGACTCCACTTCCGAGATCAGTGCCTTCATCCGCTCTTCAAATTCTCCACGGTACTTGGAGCCTGCGATCAGTCCGGGCAGGTCCAGCGTATAGATCCGCTTTCCTTTCATGCTTTCCGGCACCATATCCGAGGCCAGACGCTGCGCCAGCCCTTCCAGGACCGCCGTCTTGCCTACCCCCGGCTCGCCTACCAGGCAAGGATTGTTCTTCGTGCGCCTGCTTAAGACCTGCATCAGCCGGAAGATCTCTTCCTCCCGTCCAATGACCGGATCCAGCTTGCCGTCCTCCGCTTCTGCCGTCATGTCCTTACAGAACTGCTCCACCGCACCGTTCCTGCCTCTGTCGTCCTGGAGCTCCTCCTGATAGCTTCTGGGATCCATCCCTGCCGCGAACAGGATATCCTGAACCACCTTCTGGATATTCACATTCAGCGTGGTCAGGATCCGGGCCGCCACACAATCCGCATCATGGATGATGGCCAGCAGCAGATGCTCTGTTCCGATCTTATCCATATGGAAATGCCCTGCCTCCCGCAGGCTGTCTTCCAGGATATACTGAAACCTCGGGCTTTTCTGCGGGCGCTGCGTGATCGGCTCCTCCGCAGACGGTACGATCAGCTCATCCATGAGCTGCAGAAGCTTTTCCTCCGTCACCCCGTGCTTTGCAAGAACCTGTCCGGCTACTCCGGTCACTTCCTTGCAGAGCCCCAACAGAAGATGCTCTGTTCCGATATATGGATGCTTCTTTTCCTTTGCGGACATTTCCGCATAATTGATGACATTCTCTGCCTGTCTTGTATATTGATTCTGCATAAATTCCTCCCTATATAATCATAATGCAGTGCTCTCGGTGCATACACGGCCAAAAGGCACGATCTGGCATTGCAGTATATATTCCGCGTTTGCCCTTCTTCTCAGATCATCCCTGAGTAGGTGTCAAAGAGATCATCCACCAGTGCATGCACCTCTTCCCTGGTGATGTTCTTGCAGCAGCCCTTCGCCAGTACGAGCCGAAGCTGCTCCCGCATCTCTTCCAGCGCCTTGATCTTGTCAATATCCACGCAGATCACCGCGCCCCGCCTCTTGTCCAGGCTGATGAAGCCCTCCTGCTTCAATACGGCATAGGCCTTATTGACCGTGTGCATATTCACCCCGATGGTCTCCGCAAGCTGGCGGACAGAAGGCAGAGAATCTCCCTCCTGAAACATCGAAGTCGCAATTCCCAGAATGATCTGATTCCGAAGCTGGATATAAATTGCCTCGTCACTGTTAAAATCTATCTCAATCAGCATATATTCTCCCTCGGAACTGTGAAAGAATGAATCTTCGCATCTGATTTATCTGAATCTTCTTGTGCTGCGTCCATGCAAAATTAATTCTTAACAGTCCCATATCTTTCGAATTGTTATAGCCATGGTAGCACAAAAAAAGAATCTCTGCAACAAGAGATTCTTTTTTTGTGCATCCTCCCGGCCAATCAGCGTGGTGATTGGTCAGGGTGTGAGTGACCGCATCCGGCCAATGCAGCCCGTTCATTCCTCTCACAACGCCCGGAGCTTTTCGGTAAATTCGCTGCTCAGGCTGATCTTCGCCACATAGAATACATCTCCGGTCATATAGGTCTCCCAGTCGTCGTCAATCTCGATCTGCAGATTTCCGCCCGGCATATGGACGATCACCTTATTGCCCGTCAGCCCCAGCTTATATGCCACACCCGCCGCCGCGCAGGCTCCCGTTCCGTTTGCCATGGTATAGCCGGCACCCCGCTCAAATGTCTCGATCGCGATATTGGTATTGTCCATGACCTTCATGATCTCCGTATTCACCCGCTCCGGGAAATATCTTGCCGTCTCGGAGACACTTCCGATCTTCCGCACCAGCTCTTCCGAGATCTCATCCATGGGGATGACACAGTGGGGGTTCCCCACCGAGACGCAGGTTGCCGGATAGAACATATTTCCAAATACCATGTCTTCATTGATCACTTCCCTGCGTTCCCCGGTCACCGGGATCTCGTCGCTCCAGAAGGACAGCCTGCCCATAGAAATGCGCAGCCTGCTTCCGTCCTCGTTCAGATAAGCGATCTCCACCATCCCGCCGTCTGTCTGCAGATGATATTTTTTCTTCTGCACATATCCTGCGTCTTTCAGATATTTTGCAAAAATGCGCACCCCGTTTCCGCTCTTCTCCGCAATGCTCCCGTCCGGATTCCAGATCTTGAGGGACATGTGCTTCTCCCCGATAAACGGCCCTTCCAGAATCCCGTCGGAGCCCAGTCCCAGATTCCGGTTGCAGAGCATCGCCGCATTTTTCTGATTCAGCTTCAGCTCATTTTTATTCGGATCAAATACCAGATAATCATTACCCAGCCCATGATAGCGTTCTACTACAGTTTTCATCGTCATACCTCCCTTAAATGATGTAACCCATTTGCGCAGCAAATTGATTGCCTGCTGAATGTAACCACATGCCCGCCATCTACGAAGCAGATTTTTAATGCGGGCAATTCCCGTATCATTTTTTCATAAGATACTTTACACTGCCAAATATGATCCATCCGTACACGCAGTCTCTACCGCCCCAAATCTGCCTTTTTGTATATTATAGCAAGCATTTTTTTCAAATAATACGTAAGAAATGCTTTAAACATTGCATATCCTGCTATATAATAAAAGAAGCTGCACGGAACGATTTTCAGTTTGACGGCACATACAGAAAGCCTGCCACTGGCAGCCTTTCTGCATACGATGTATCCAAAACCGGAGGTGATTATTCACAGTTCCGGCCGATAAAGCCGCAGTTTATTTAAGGAGATTTTTCATGGAAAATTATGAAAAAAAAGGCTATCTGAACAGCGATTTCCGCATTTTTCACCTGACAGACCAGCTGGCCAGGGAATATAAATTTCATTATCATGAATTTCATAAGATCACGATCTTCATCCGCGGAAACGTACAGTATTATATAGAAGGAAAGACTTATGAGTTGGAACCTTACGATATCGTGCTGGTGGAGAAGAACGATCTGCACCGCATCCAGGTGGACAGCTCCGTGCCCTATGAGCGGATCATCGTCTATATCTCCCCCGGCTTTATGGCAGATTATAAAAATGAAGAATATGACCTGAGCTTTTGTTTTCAAAAGGCAAAGGAGGAGCATTCCCACGTACTTCGGATCCCTTCCCTGGAAAAAAGCTCCCTGTTCAAGATCACGAACCGTCTGGAAAAGTCCTTTCACGACACGGAATACGCCAGCAGCCTGTACCGTCAGCTCCTGTTCCTGGAATTTATGATCCAGCTGAACCGGGCGGCGTTGAAGAAGAGGATCGAATTTCTGGACACGGAGCGGTACAACTCCAAGGTCATCGCCATCCTGCATTACATCCATGCCCATCTGACCGATGCCCTGGACATTGATAGCCTGGCGGATACATTTTTTATCAGCAAATATTATATGATGCGCCTGTTCAAGGCTGAGACCGGGTACACCATTGGAAGCTATATCACCTACCGCAGGCTCCTCCTGGCCCGGGATCTGATCGAAGAGGGAACGCCCATCACGGAAGCCTGCTTTGCCGCAGGATTCCGGGATTATTCCACCTTTTCCCGATCCTACAAGGCAGAATTTCAGGAGCCGCCCAGGAATCTGCAGAGGACACGGGTGATTTCGAACGCGCATGCAGGCATGTCTGTCCCTTCCCGGAAATAAGGAATTTTTATATTTTCGCCAAAAGGGGCTGTCAAACGACGGCCCCTCCCGCTAATGGGATATTTGGATTCCGGCATTACCCTTGCCTCCCTGCGGTCTATCTTATTATATGTAATTTTTCTAAAATGCTGTAATGTTTTCATAAAGTTCCTTCCAATTTTCCGGAAGAATCTTAAGTTGGTAAATATCAAGCTTTGTTCTTTTAATTAATCTTTGAATCTCTATCCTCAAGTTTTCAGATTCTTTGGCAGCCAATAATTTTTTAAGGGCATAAAACCTGGAAAACAAGTCAGTATCCCTTGGTAAAATATTGACGTCATCGTTTTTATCCCGAATGACTACTGAAGATGTCATCCCGCTGACCATTGAATTATGTGCACAATAATTTCGAAGGTTTCTCACTGCGTCAAGCCATGTATCCACTTGCTTCGTTGCTTCTTTTTTATATTTTTCCTTCGAATATGCATAGCATAAAACTTCCTTTCGCAAATCTCCCCGTAAATAAGAATACAACATAGTAACCGTTCCAAAATCAAAATAAGCAAATGCTGCCCACACCGGAATACAGTTATCATGCCTGCTTCCACCTTTTCTATACTCCTTTAATTCCGGATACCTCATAATATCTTTACGCAGATAATTCTCTTTATCAATGATACTTTTGAAAAACCGCTGAAAATAAGAAACATTATTTCTTCTTGTCTTGGCATCTTTCTCACTCTTGCTCGGTGTATAATACTCTTTCTCCAGATAAAATCCTGCATCCTGTGTTTTTATAGAGACAGCATTCGATAAAGCACTTTTGAATCGAATCTCGACTTTATCACAATATAATTCCAGTATTGTCCTCAATGCCACATCAAATTCATACAGCTGAAACAGCATATCCTGTTTCGGCTTACTTCCCAAATTTCCGACAAAAGACAATAAATACTTCCCATATCTACTTACACGAAAATATCCCGCATACTGTAAGAAATCGCGCATGCGTTTCTTCTGACGAAACACCACATATTTCTTTATAGATGTTATTTGCTCATCCAAATTAATTGGCAATTCATTATTAGGCAATTCCATTCTCCCTTCATGGTAAAAAAAAAGAATGGATATACCATTCTTAATCCCGCTAATGGAATATTTGGATTCGGGCATTACCCCCGCCTTCCTACGGTCTAAGGATATTGTAGCACATTTTCCATAAAAATCAAGCACCTAATGCAAACCTGCAAACTATTTTCAGTTGATGGTTCCACCTTTTCCCGGTCCTACAAGGCAGAATTTCAGGAGCCGCCCGGATCTGCTTTCCGGACGGCTTCCTATCATTTTTTCTTTCCCTGCTCTGCCAGCGTCTTCACACTGTCCACTGCAATCACGACCGCCAGTGCCACCAGCAGGATACTGATCACAAGCCGGATCACGCTCCACATCGGATCCGCTCCTGCCGCCACGTTTCCAAAATTCTTCAGAATGGTCTGACACAGGGATGTGATCGTCACGATCAGCATAAATGCCATCGGGATAAAAAACATTTTGTTGTTCTTGCCCATTTTCCCCAGCCAGGTCGCGACTGCCATCAGGCCAAGCGCCGCCAGCAGCTGATTCGCGGCGCCGAACAGCGGCCATACATTCGCGTAACCTGTCATTCCCAGCGCTACGCCGAGCACCACTGTAATGGCCGTAGCCACATAAGGATTGGTCAGGATCTTCTTATAGCCTTCTGCCTGCTTGATATCCTCTCCGGGATCCAGCCAGAATTCCTGGAACATATAGCGTGCCAGACGGGTCGCCGTATCCAGGGAGGTCAGGCAGAACGCGGACACCGCCAGCACCAGCATGGAAAAGATCACGCTCTGGGCACCCTTCAAAAACGGGATCGTCGCGCACATCTCCGAGATTCCTGTGGCAAATACATTGGTCGGAACGACCAGTTCTCCGCCGGAATAACGCTGCCACACATAGCCTACCGCGCACAGGGAGATCAGCGCAAGCGCGCATTCGATCAGCATTCCTCCATAGGCGATGGGCCTCGCGTCCTTCTCATTGTCCAGCTGTTTTGCAGTGGTTCCCGAGCCAACCAGAGAATGGAAGCCGGAGATTGCCCCGCAGGCAATGGTAATGAACAGCGCCGGGAACATATTTCCCAGGGAAGCGCCTGTAGGCGCAAGGGTATCCGTAAACCCGGTAAACGCCGGAATATCCAGGGATGCATTTCCGGTGAGCCCTGCTCCGATAATACCGACCACAGCAACACCCATCATAAAGTAAAGCAGGAACGAACTCAGGTAATCCCGCGGCTGGAGCAGGATCCATACCGGAGTCACCGATGCCACCAGGATATAGATTCCAACAATGACCATCCACACCTTATTGCTCAGATAGAAGGGATGAAAATTCAGTCCCACCGCCATACAGACCACGATCGCGGCAACTCCTACCGCCGTGGATACGCCCAGAGGCGCGTTTCTGCGGTATACAAGGATTCCAAATACGACAGAGATCACAATGAACAAAATCGAGATCATCGCCGTAGACGCGTTTGCCGCGGATGCCGCATAATCCACCTCTCCCGCTTCCGTATAGGTTGCCATAAATGTATTCGCCACGATAGAAGCAAATGCCGCGACCACCAGGATCAATGTCAGGTAGGAAAAGATAATGAATATCTTTTTCGCCTTAGTCCCCATACTCTCGGAAATCACTTCACCGATGGACTGCCCTTTATTGCGGATAGATGCAAACAGCGCGCCGAAATCATGCACCGCTCCAAAGAAGATACCGCCGATCAGCACCCACAAAAGCACCGGCACCCATCCGAACACCGCCGCCTGGATCGGCCCGTTGATCGGCCCTGCGCCTGCGATGGAGGAAAAATGATGCCCCATCAGCACAGGCGCCTTTGCCGGACAATAGTCCATTCCGTCCGCCAGCTCGTGGGACGGGGTCTTTTTCGCCGGGTCGATACCCCACTGCTCTGCCAGCCATTTTCCGTATGTAACGTACGCCGCGATCAGGACCGCAATCCCCGCCAGCAAAATAATTACTGCATTCATGATCATCACTCCTACTATTTTTTTGTATACTCAAAGGACATCCGGCCGCACGTCAGAACGCCTTTTTGTACCCCTTCACCAGTTGTCCTGCCGCCCGGTTCCCCATGACCTTTCTGTTCTTCATGTCAAATACCAGAAGCCTTGCCTCCGAATATCCGCGGATCCCGAAACGGTAGTTTTTAAAAAACCGGAATGTTTTAATCTGCTTTTTCCATTCCTTCGGCACAGTGTCCTCACAGATAAAAATTCCCGTGATAAAGGTATACATATGGTCTTTTTCCATACAGGCCCTGCCCTGCCGCACAATCTCCGGCTCAATATATTCCTCGATCTTACAGCGGAACCCATCCAAAAGCTCCGGCGCAAAGGACGGACAGCATTTAAAAAATGTATGCTCATAGCAGCTGGCACGCCACAGTTCCGCTTTTTCTACAAGGACATACTTTGCGCTGGTCACATTGAATGCCGCATACGCATCATAAATGTCTCCGCCCGCGTCAAAAGGACGGGTAATGTCAAACGCTTCCTCGTAGGAAGCCAGGACCTTTTCCAGAAATTCCTGACCGGTCATATATCCCTACTCCTTTTCCGCATCATCGCTTTAACGCGGTAATGCAAAAATCGTATTCCATTGTACACCCTGCAAAATCGTTTTGCAATGATCAATTCATGCTTTTTTTAGATATTTTTTAATCTTTTTTAATTTTTTATATGTTCCTTCCCCTTCCGATTATTACAGCAGGTCCAGATACGCCGCCTCTTCCTCACTTAATCTGATAGACATGGCGTCAATATTAGCCTGCATCCGCTCCGCGCTGGACGTGCTGACGACCGCCAGCGTATTCAGCTCCTGCCGGAAGATCCATGCCATGGCGATCTGGGACACCGTACACTGCTTTTTCTCCGCCAGTTCCTCGCATCTGCGCAGCCGTTCAAAGTTATCTGCGCAGCCATACCCCTTCATGGCAAATTCATCCAGGATCTGGCCTGCTTTCTCGCGTTCCCCGCTCTTCACCCTTCCGGATAAAAACCCGTGGGACAAGCTGGAATAGGCGATCACCGGCATCCCCTGGCTCCGGTACCACTCTCTGGCCGCCCCGTTGGAAGGACCGGAGATGGTCACGCAGCCGCCTCCCCAGAGATCCTGAACCTGCTCCGCCAGACTGAAATGCGGGCTGGATACGGTAAATGGGATCAGATCGTGTTCCTTTGCATATGTGTTTGCCTCGGCAATCCTCTTGTGAGTCCAGTTGGATCCGCCGAAGGCGCCGATCTTTCCTTCTTCGTGCATGGCATTGAGGAGTTCCACGATCTCTCCCACAGGTACCTCCGGATCATCCCGGTGCAGCAGATAGATGTCGATATGACCGGTCCGCAGGTATTCCGCAGATTCTGCAAAATCCTCCCGGATCTCCTTTTCATTCACCCGCTTTCTTCCGGACGGATCCGGATGGGCGCATTTGGAGAGGATCACGACCTGATCCCGCAACCCCCGCTCTTCCACCCATTTTCCAAGCGACTGCTCCGCCTTCCCATACACCCTCGCCGAATCAAATGTATTGATCCCAAGGGCATACATGGCATCCAGCAGTTCGTTCCCGTCCCCGCCCTGCATAAACGGCGGCGCAGCGGTTCCGTATAAAATGCGGGAGACCTTGTTCTTTACATAAGGAATTTCTACATATTTCACGATAGCACTCCTTTCATCGTTCTCACATATTCTGCTACATAAGGCACGCAGTCCTTCCCATACTGTGCTACGATCTTTACAATCGCACTTCCTACGATCGCCCCGTCGGACACCTCCGCCATCTTCCGGGCCTGCTCCGGAGTGGAAATGCCGAATCCTACCGCGCAGGGAACCTTTGTGGTCTCTCTCACCAGCTTTACCATCCCGGCGATGTCGGTCTTGATCTCGCTGCGCACTCCCGTCACGCCCAGAGAGGACACGCAGTAAATATATCCCTTCGCTTCCCCGGCGATCATCCGGATCCGTTCCTTTGAAGTGGGCGCGATCAGGGAAATGATATCCACGCCGTATTCTTCACAGACTTCCAAAAGCTCCCCCTTCTCCTCAAAGGGCATATCCGGCACAATGATGCCGTCGACCCCGCACTCCCTGCAGCGCTTCATAAACCGCTCTTTTCCATAGGTATAAATGGGATTCAGATAGGTGAGAAATACCATGGGCACCGTCACCCTCTGCCTTGCCCGCTTTACCATATCGAAGAGCTTATCCGTGGTGCACCCTGCCGAAAGGGCGCGTTCATTTGCCTCCTGGATCACCACACCCTCTGCGATGGGGTCTGAAAATGGGATTCCGATCTCGATCAGATCTGCTCCTGCCTCCTCCATAGCATACAAAAGCTGCTCCGTGATGTCAAGTGTGGGATCCCCGCCCGTCACAAACGGAATAAATGCCTTTTTCCCCTGAAATGCGTTTTCAATCCTACTCATAAATCTCTACCCCCCTGTATCTTGCAATTGCCGCCACATCCTTGTCCCCCCGGCCGGACAGGTTGATGACGATGATCTGATCCTTTCCCATCATGGGCGCCAGCTTCATGGCATGGGCCACCGCGTGGGCGCTCTCCACCGCCGGGATGATGCCTTCTGTCCGGGACAGGTATTCAAATGCCCGCACCGCCTCCTCGTCCGTCACCGGAACATATTCGGCCCGCTTCGTCTCAGCCAGCCTTGCGTGCTCCGGCCCGATCCCCGGATAGTCCAGCCCCGCGGAAATGGAATAGACCGGGGCGATCTGTCCGTATTCGTCCTGGCAGAAAATGGATTTCATGCCGTGAAATACTCCTGTACTCCCTTTGGCGATGGCTGCCGCATGCTTCTCTGTATCAATGCCCAGGCCCGCCGCCTCACATCCGATCAGGCGCACCTGGGGGTATTGGATAAATTCATAAAATGCACCCATGGCATTGCTCCCGCCTCCCACGCAGGCAAGCACCGCATCCGGAAGCTTTCCCTCCCGCTCTGCAAGCTGCTCTTTGATCTCTTCCCCGATGATCTTCTGGAAGTCCCGCACGATCATGGGAAATGGATGAGGCCCCATCACGGAGCCCAGCACATAGAGGGTATCATCCATCCGCTTCGTCCACTCCCGCATGGTCTCGTTGACCGCGTCCTTCAAAGTCTGTGTGCCGCTGGTCACCGCGTGGACCTTTGCCCCCAACAGCTCCATCCGGTATACGTTCAATGCCTGCCGGTCGGTGTCTTCCTTTCCCATAAAGATCTCGCATTCCATATCCATCAGAGCCGCCGCTGTAGCTGTGGCCACCCCGTGCTGGCCGGCCCCTGTCTCCGCGATCACCCTGGTCTTTCCCATCTTTTTTGCCAGAAGCACCTGGCCCAGGACGTTGTTGATCTTGTGGGAGCCGGTATGGTTTAAGTCCTCCCGCTTGATGTAGATCTTCGCACCTCCCAGATCTCTTGTCATTTTTTCCGCATAATAGAGCAATGACGGCCGTCCTGCGTAGTTCTTCATCAGATCATCCAATTCCCGGATGAACTCCGGGTCGTGACTGTATTTCTCATAGGCCGCTTCCAGTTCATGGACCGCGTTCATCAGTGTTTCCGGAATATATTGACCGCCGTACTGACCGTATCTGCCTTTCTGGTTTGTTTCACTGCTGCTCATATTCGAATCCTCTCTCTCCTGCATATTTTTCCAACTCCGCGGCCGAGATCATTTTTCGCGGGCCAGCCGCATTTCCGCGTCATGCTTTTCCGTTCTATCCGCATCAAAACTCTCCCGTCCCGTACACGGCTCTCATAAAGCACCGCACTTTCTCCTCGTCCTTCCTTCCGTCCGTTTCCACAGAACTGCTCACATCCACAGCCCACGGACGGCAGGTTTTCAGGGCTTCTGCAATATTTTCTGCATTCAGTCCGCCGGCCAGGAAGAAGGGCTTCTCCAGCTCCGGGATCATCTCCCAGCAAAAACGCTCTCCGCTGCCTCCGTATTCCCCTGCCTTGTAGGCATCCAGAAGCAGATATTCACAGGGCAGCTTCTCCGCCTCCAGGATATCCTCCCGGCTTCTCACCCGGACGGCCTTTATGACCGGCTTCCCCGTCCTGTCCTTGATCCGCCGGATCTCTTCTGCGTCCTCATCCCCGTGAAGCTGTATATAATCCAGCACGCCGCCTTCCGCCAGCCCGGCGATCCGCTCCGGGTCCTCATTGACAAAGACCCCCACGCTCCGGATCTCCGGCAGCAGTTCCTTTTTCATCTCCGCCGCCTGCTCCGGCGTGATCCGCCGCTTGCTCCCCGCAAATACAAATCCGGCAAAATCCGGTTTCTGACGGTTCACCATACGGATGTCCTCCATCGTTTTCAGCCCGCAGATCTTAATCTTGACCATCAAATTTTTTCCTTTCTCATCTGCCGATTTTCTGACTGCTTCACTTTCCATTCGGCTTCCTTGTTCCATCTCCCCGCAGCTCTGCCAGCATCGCCTTTTTATCCCCGCAACGCATCAATGTCTCCCCAATTAGCACGGCCTGCACATTTCCCTGCCGCAGTCTTTCGATATCCTCCGCCGTGCGGATGCCGCTCTCTGCCACAAAAATGATCTCCTCCGGAACATGCTTCCGCAGATTCAGGCTGTTCTCCACATTCACGGTGAAGTCCTTCAGGTTCCGGTTATTCACCCCAAGGATCCTTGCCCCGCAGGACAACGCCCGGCGGATCTCCTGCTCGTCGTGTGCTTCCACCAGCGCCGAAAGCCCCAGACTGTCCGCGATCTGAATATACTCCCTCAGCTGTTCCTCACTGAGGATTGCGCAGATCAGAAGAACCGCGCCGGCCCCCAGCACCTTTGCCTCATAGATCTGATAAGCATCAACCGTAAAATCCTTCCGCAGCACCGGAATCCTCACCTTCCCGGCAATCTCCTCCAGATACCGGTCCTGCCCGAGGAAATATTCCGGCTCCGTCAGGCAGGAGATGGCGGCCGCCCCTGCCCGTTCATATTCCCTGGCGATCTCCAGATAAGGGAAATCCTCTGCGATCACGCCTTTGGAGGGCGATGCCTTTTTCACCTCGCAGATAAAGGAAATGTCCTTCCCGCACAGCGACTTTTCCAAAGGAAATTCAAAGCCGTTTTTTCCGCTTTCCCGTTCAGCCGCCGCTTTTTCTTCCGCGGCCTTCCTGATCGTTTCAAACGGTATTTTTTTCTTCTGTTCCGCAACGCGTTTTTTTGCGGACTCTGCAATCTCATCTAAAATCATGATCATCTCCACATCCTTTAAACCTCATATTCCTTCGTTGCCGCCGCAAATTCTTCCAGCTTCGCCAATGCCTTCCCGCTGTCGATCAGCTCCGCGGCTTTTTGGATCCCCTCCGCCAGCGTAATGCCGTCGATTCCCAGATACAGGCTCATTCCCGCATTCATCAGAATCACGTCCCGCTTCGCGCCCATTTCCTTTCCGGACAGGATATCCCGTGTGATCCGGGCATTTTCCTCCGGATTGCCCCCGATCATCTCATCCAGCCCGCAGCGCCGCAGTCCGAACTGCTCCGGCGTGATGGTATACCGGGTGATCTCGCCGTACCGGATCTCGCACACGATGGTTTCTCCGGTCAGTGTGATCTCATCCAACCCGTCTTCCCCGCACACGGCCACGCCCCGGACTACTCCCAGATTTCCCAGGACTCTTGCCAGAGGCTCCACCAGCTTTTTGTCATAGACACCTAATAGCTGCATGGTTGCCGCCGCCGGATTGGACAGAGGGCCGAGAATATTGAACACGGTGCGCACCCCCAGTTCCCTCCGGACCGGAGCCGCATATTTCATGGACGAATGGTACACCGGGGCGAACATAAAGCACATTCCCGTCCGGTTCAGGATCGTCTCATTCTGCTGCGCGTTCAGCGCCACATTCACTCCCAGACATTCCAGGACATCCGCCGCGCCGCTCTTGCTGGACACGCTCCGGTTCCCATGCTTTGCCACCGGGACTCCGCCTGCCGCCACCACAAATGCAGAAGTCGTGGAGATATTAAAGGTTCCCACCTCGTCTCCGCCGGTCCCTACAATGTCGATGACCTCACGCTCCGGATGGATCTTGACTCCCTTCTCCCGCATGACCTCCGCAAACGCGGTGATCTCCTCGATGCTTTCTCCCTGCATCCGAAGCGCCGTCAAAAATCCCCCCATCTGCGCCTGGGTCGCCGTGCCGTCCATCATCTCCTCCATCACCTGCTTTGCCGTGTCATAGCTTAAGTCTCTGCCTTCCAGTAATTCATAGATTGCTTCTTTAATCATGCTCTTCTCTTCCTTTCCGATTGTAATATTCAAAAAATTTTTCAAAATCTGAATTCCATTTTCTGTCAAAATGGATTCCGGGTGAAACTGCAGCCCATACACGGGAAAATCCTTGTGCTGTACTGCCATAACCTCCCCCTCCGGAGAGACCGCCGTGACGCGCAGTGTTTCCGGTACGGTCTCCGCTTTCGCCGCCAGGGAATGGTATCTTGCCGCGTCCATCTCCCTTCCCAATCCCGCGAACAGCTCGCAGTCCGCGGCAAGTGTGATCCGGCTCTTCTTTCCGTGCATCAGCTTTTCCGCCGGAGCGATCACCGCTCCATAGACCTCACAGATGGCCTGATGCCCCAGGCAGATGCCCAGGATCGGAATCTTCCCCTGAAATGCTTCCACCGCCTGTTCGCAGATGCCCGCATCCTTCGGATACCCCGGCCCCGGCGACAATACAATATGGGTCGGATTCATCTGCGCGATCTCCTCCACCGTGATCTTGTCATTTCTTACCACACGGATATCCGGCTGCAGTGTCCCCAGATATTGAACCAGATTGTACGTAAAGCTGTCATAATTATCGATGAGCAATATCATCCTTCCACGCCTCCTTCTATTATACTCACGGCCGATGAAATCTGCCGTGAGTATCGCGCCAGCCGCAGCTGCAAAGCAGCATCATTCCTCATGCGGTTGGCTTCCCTATAGTTCCGCTTCTCCGGCGCGTATGACCGCCTGGATCACAGCCGCCGCTTTATTTCCGGATTCCTCGTATTCCGTCTCCGGCACGCTGTCCGCCACGATCCCGCCTCCGGCCTGCACATAGACCACATCCTTCTTCCGGACCGCCATGCGGATTGCGATGCAGGTGTCCATATTTCCCGTAAAATCAATATACCCTATGGCGCCTCCGTAAATTCCCCGCGGTTCCTGCTCCAGCTCTTCGATGATCTGGCAGGCACGGATCTTCGGCGCCCCGGACAGCGTCCCTGCCGGAAGCACGGCTTCAATGGCATCCAGCGCGTCCCTCTCCCCGCGGATCTCCCCCTCGACCTGGGAACAGATATGCATGATCCGTGAATATTTGTGGATCATCTGGTACTCCGTCACCTCAACAGAGCCGAAGCGGCTGATCTTCCCCAGATCATTGCGCCCCAGGTCCACCAGCATGTTGTGCTCCGAAAGCTCCTTCTCATCCCGCAGCAATTCCTCCGTCAATCGTCTGTCCTCTTCCTCCGTTCTTCCCCTCGGCCGGGAGCCTGCCACCGGAAATGTCGTAAGCCTCCCTTTGTCCAGCCGCACCAGTGTCTCCGGGGAGGTACACATCAATTCCAAGTCCTCCGTATGAAGATAGACCATGTAGGGTGACGGATTGGTGGTCCGCAGAACACGGTATGCATTCAGCAGACTCTGCTTCATGGGACTTTGAAACTGCCGGGATATGACCGCCTGGAAAATGTCGCCGTTTCGGATGTATTCCCTGGTCCGCTCCACCTGCCGGCAATAGTCTTCCTTTTCTGTCGCACAGGTAAAATGGATCTCCTCCTTTTCAAAGCATTCTGCCTCCGGAAGCTCCTGCCGCATCAGAGCCGCCAGCTTTTCAAGCTCCGCGGATGCCTTCCCGTAATTTTCCAGCACCCGGTCGGTCTTCATATTTACAATGAGGATCAGCTTCTGTTTCAGATGGTCATACGCGATCACCTTGTCAAACAGCATCACATCATAATCTGCAAAATCTCCTTTCCTGATGTCCAGCACCGGTTCCGCATATCCGATCATGGAGTAGGCGAAATATCCTGCGAACCCGCCGGTAAACGGCGGCAGCTCCGGAAGCGCCGGGGCTTTGTAATCCTTCAGGATATCCCGCAATACGTCCAGGGGGCGGTCGGTCTCTGTCAGGCGTTTCTTTCCATTTTCCTCGATCACAACCCGGCCGGACTCCCGGCAGGTCACCCGCATCACCGGATCGCACCCCAGAAAGGAATATCTCCCCCAGTTTGCTCCGTTCTCCACACTTTCCAGCAGAAAATATCTGCCACTCTTCTGTGCCAGCTTCCGTAGAATCGCAATGGGGGTGGTGCTGTCCCCGAACAATTCCCGGCTGATCGGAATCACGGAATATTTTTTTGCAAGCTTCATAATGGTATCACTGTCTGGTCTCAGCATTCTCCTATCCTTCCTTTCCTGAAAAGCTGCCGGCATGTCTTTCGAAGCCTTTTCTTCCGCAATGGAATCCATACCTGTCTGAGGAAATCCCATTTTTACAGCGAAAAAAAAGTCCCTGTCTCACTGGAAATTACTTTCCAATGGGACAAGGACTGATCGTCAAAATCATTCACCCTGCGGTGCCACCCACATTGCCAATCCGCCTCTTTCAAACCAAACAGAACAGAACAGACCGGCCGCTCTTTCATGTACGAACATACACTCCCTGCTGGTAACGGATCGGGTCCCCCGTCAGCGTCTACTCTTCCCGGATCCTGTCCGGAGATTTCAAGCTGCCCTCACAAGTCCATTCGGTAAAGACTCTTGCTGCCATAATCCCACCGCCTATGGCTCTCTGTAAACAAATATCCTTACTTACTCCTCTTGTTCATCGGTTTCAAGTGCTAAAGTATTAATTTGTTAATATGGTAAACAGTATATGCGCCATATTGAAAAATGTCAAGAAAAAATTTTATTTTTTTCGGCCGCTTTTTTCGGCCGCATGTACAGGATGGAATTCCAGCCGTCCGATCACAGCGTCTCTTTCGTATCTAATTCGAACCAGAATTCCACACCGTTGTTGTAATTGCAGACCCCATATTCCTGGTGGAAGGATTCCATGATGGCCTTCACAATGGACAGGCCGATCCCGTTTCCTCCGTATTCCCGCGTATGGGCTTTATCCACCTTGTAGAACTTATCCCACAGCCTTCCGATGTCCTCCTCCGGAATGGGCGTTCCGCTGTTAAATACGGTGACGCGCACGCTCTCCTCCTTCGGGATCACACGGATCTCGATCCGCTTCTCATGATCCACATGATGGAGCGCATTGGTCAGGTAATTGCGGAATACCTGCTCTGTCTTATATTCATCTGCCCATACATAGACCGCCTCTCCCGCGATAAAGTCCACGGATGCCTCCGCCTGCTGGATCAGGATCTCGCAGCTTGCAAGCACGCCCCGGATCAGCCCGATCACATCGAACCGTTCCACCTCCAGCTGTTCCGAACCAAATTCCAGCTGATTCAGGGTCAGCAGGTTCTTGACCATATGATTCATCTTATTGGATTCGTCTATGATCACGTCGCAGTAAAATTCACGGCTTTCCGCATCTTCGCTGATCCCTTCCTTCAATCCCTCCGCGTATCCCTGGATCAGGGCGATGGGTGTTTTCAGCTCATGGGATACATTTCCCAAAAACTCCGTCCGCATGGTTTCTATTTTTTCCTTCTGTTCAATATCCTTCTGCAGCTGATGGTTTGCTTTTTTCAGCTCGGATATGGTGTTCTCCAGCTTCCGGGACATGATGTTGAAGCTCTGGCCCAGCACACCGATCTCGTCGTCGCCGCTTCCCGTATATCTGGCGTTAAAATCCAGATTCGCCATCCGCTTGGACAGTGCGGCCAGCTCCAGGATCGGATCCGTGATCTTCTGGGAAAAGAACCAGACAAACCAGGCTCCGAACACCAGCGTCACGATCCCCACATACGCCAAAAATTTATTGGCCAGCGCCGCGCTGTCCCGGATGCTGTCCAGAGGGCTCCGAAGCAGAAACAGTGCGCCGTTGGACAGCTTTCCGAACATTTCCAGGTAAAGCGTGTCCTTATTCACCGGATCGCCGGATCTGTAAAACGTATACTGTTCTGTCTGATCCAGCACCTCCGCCATATTATTTCCCGTGATGTAGCCGAACATCTGAGCCTCCAGCACTTCCTTGGACTGGATGGAAAACAGGACATAGTCCAGAGAATACTCGCCGGTGTGCTTGAGGACCAGCATGGAAATATTTGCGCTCTCACTTTTTCCGTTGATCTCTTCCTGTTCCTTTTTCTCGGTCAGGCTTCCTGTCGTCACGGCGGAATCGATCATCTGATACATCTCGATCATATCCGTCTTTTTATGAAGGATATAGTATTGTCCCAGGAAAATGGAATTTACAAGAAAGACCACTGCCAGGAGCATTGCGATCAGTCCGACAAATACCACCACAAGCTGCCGTTTGATTGATTTTGTCATAATTCAGCCTTCCGTCTGCCGGCAGCAAAACCGCCGCCCGTTTTCCTGTGTCTCATACAGGGGATATCACACCGCTTCAAATTTATACCCCATGCCCCAGATCGTCTTGATGCACTCTCCCTTTTCCCCCATCTTGCTCCGCAGCTTTTTCACATGGGTGTCAATGGTACGCGCGTCCCCAAAATAGTCATAATTCCAGACATGGTTCAGGATCTTTTCCCTGGACAGCGCGATTCCCTGATTCTCCACAAAATAGGACAGCAGCTCAAATTCCTTATAGCTCAAGTCTACCTGCCGGTCATCGATCTTCACGATGTGGGCCGCCTTGTCGATCAGGATCCCGCCTGCATTGATGACATCATTCTTCTCCGTGCCGAGGGTCCTTCTCAGGATGGCTTCCACTCTGGCAACAAGGATCTTGGGACTAAAGGGCTTGGAAATGTATTCGTCTACCCCCAGTTCAAAGCCCTGCAGCTCATCCCGTTCGTCCGAGCGGGCCGTCAGCATGATCACCGGTACTTTCGAATGCTCCCGGATCTCACGGCACACCTGCCAGCCGTCCATCTTCGGCATCATCACATCCAGAATGACCAGCGCGATATCCTTATCCTCATAAAAAATGTCCATGGCTTCCATGCCGTCCCCGGCTTCCAGGACCACATATCCCTCCCTCACAAGGAAATCCCGGACAAGCTTGCGCATCCTGCTCTCATCATCCACGACTAAAATCTTAATCTTTTCCATAAGGCAATTCTCCTTTTTCCTGCGGTGCCGTTTGCGTTTACATTTTTAATCAGTATACGAAAAAGATATGTTTCTTTTGTGAAATCTTTCCCATCTTTTTTGTGTTTTAGCCTGAATCCATCATGCTATATGAAAAACATGAGCTGCTTCGAGGCCGTTTCCAAAACACCTCTCTGCAGCTCCTCATCAGGATCACTCCACACTCTTCAGCGATTCTACCATATTGATCTTCTTTAACTTAAAATACATGACGCCGTTTACAAATGCCGAGAACCCGACAGTGATCAAAAATCCATAAATAAAGCTGCTGACATCGATATTCCGCCCAAACATGGCCGAATCAATCTCCACCGTTACGATGACAAACTGATGCAGAAATTTTCCAAGCACCATCCCCGCAAATGCGCCCAGCACCGTCAGGATCACATTTTCCCGGTATACATACTGAGCCACCTCGCCGGGATAGAAGCCCAGCACCTTCAAGGTAGCGAGCTCCCGTTTGCGCTCTGTGATATTGATATTATTCAGGTTATACAGCACCACGAAGGCCAGCATCCCCGCCGAGATCACCAGCACCACCATAACGATGTTCAGGCTCACGAGCATATCGTCCAGCTGCGCCTCGATGTCCTTCGTATAGCTTGCGCTCAGAGCGCCCTTTTCCTTTAAAACGGACTCGCCGACATCCTCCAGCTCCTGCTCTTTTCCTTCCTTCATGGTAAAGTAGATGGAATTGTATTCCGGCGCCCTTCCGTGCACTTCCTCATAAAGGCCGGGAGTCATATACAGATAATGCTGCATGTAATTCTCACAGATGGAAGAAATCTTGACTTCGATCTCTCCCTTTGCATCGTCCTTGATCCGGATCGTATCCCCAACCTCTGCCTGCAGCTGCTTTGCCATTTTTTCCGTCAGGATCACACCCTCGTCGTCCAGAGTATAGACCTCTTTTGTAATCCGGTCCCTGTGGATCACAAACTGCGGAAACAGCTCCACGTCCTCCGGTACATTCAGGTAGACGTCCTTTTTTGCGCTCCCGCTGCTGATCGTCACCTGCTTGAGCAGGTTCCGCTCCGTCTGGTCCACCCTTGGATCTTCCGCAAGCGTCTCATATGCCTGCTTCTTTTCTTTTGTGGACGCGTCCTCATTTAAAATGATATCTCCGTCATAGATCTGCAGCTCATGGTACTGCAGATATCCGATGTCAAAAATGGAATCCTTCAGGCCGAAGCCGACCAAAAGCAGCGCCATGCATCCTCCAATCCCAAAGATCGTCATAAAGAACCGCTTCTTATACCGGATCAGGTTCCGTACCGTGGCCTTCCAGGTAAAATTCAGCCGGCTCCAGATAAATGGGACTCTTTCCAGCAAAACCCGCTTTCCCTGCTTCGGCGCCGGCGGACGCATCAGCTCAGCCGACTGTTCCCGAAGCTCCCGGTAACAGGAAAAAATGGTAGCAAGCAATGTACATGCCAGAGCAGCCGCCGATGCCAGCAGCGCATAATACATGTCATACGGGATCACCACATTGGGAATGTGCTCGTACATGATCCCGTAGGCCGTGATGATGATATAGGGAAATACTTTTTCTCCGAACAGCACACCCACAACACTTCCGGTCACCGTAGCCAGGCAGGCGTATCCCAGATACTTTCCCGCAATGGAATGCCGTTCATATCCAAGCGCCTTCAAAGTTCCGATCTGGGTCCGCTGCTCCTCCACCATACGGGTCATGGTGGTCAGGCTGATCAGGGCCGCCACCAGAAAGAACAGCACGGGAAATACCTCCCCGATGGCCCGCATGCGGTCTGCGTTTTCCCCATATCCGGCATGCTCCGGCAGGTCGTCCCGGTCGTTGATATACCATTTGGCGTGTTCGATCTTGCTGATCTCATCCTCCGCGTCCAGGATCTTCTTTTCCCCGTCTGCGATCTCGTCCTCCGCTTCCTCCTTCGCCTCCTGGTACTTCTTCTCGGCATCTGCCAGCTCCTGTTCCTTTTCCGCAAGCTCCGCACGGGCATCCGCAAGCTTGATCTGCCCCTGCTCCAGCTGATACCAGCCGTCATTGATCTGAGCCTGGGCATCATCCAGCTGATCCCTTCCGGACTGGATCTGCTTTTTCCCGTCCTCCAGCTGGGCCAGGGCGTCGTCCAATTGCGCCTTGGCATCCTTCAGCTGACGGTCCCCGTCGTCTAACTGGGCCTGCCCCTCGTCAAACTGAGCCTGTGCATCGTCAATCTGGGCCTGAGCAGCTTCGATCTGGAGTCTTGCCTCCTCCAATTGGGGGCCTGCCGCGTCCAGTTCGGCTTTTCCGGCAGCCAACTGGGCTTTTCCGTTCTCCAATTCGATTTTTCCGGCTTCCAGCTGTTTCTGGGTATTTTCGAGATTAGTCCGGTTCGTGCTGAGATCCCTCTCCACCCCTGTGATCTGTTCTGTCAGAGCCTGTATCGATCCCTCCAGTATTGCAAGCTGTTTCTGCTTGTCAGCCTCCGGTATACTGTTGTCATTAATGAGCTCATCACGCTGTGTCTCCAGCCCATCACGCTGCGCCTTCATGCCAGTGAGCGCATTTTCTCCTGCCGCCAATTCCGCAAAGCCTGCCTCCACAGCATTGAAACCGGCCTCCAGCTGTTCACTCTTCTCCTCCAGAAGCTGCTTATTGCTGTTATATTCTTTCAGCCCCCGCTCATATTCTGCTCTGCCCTGTTCGTATTCCTGCTTCTTCTCGTAAAATTCTTCTTTCTTTTCGTTAAATTCCTCCAACTGCTGATTAAATTCCGCCAGCTTCTTGTTATATTCTTCCAGCTGTCCGTTATACTCTTCTACGTGCTGGTTGTATTCCTCTATCTTTTCATTCAGCAGAGCGTTCTGCCGATTCAGTTCCGCCCGGTTTTGGTCCACTTCACTCTGACCGGAGATCAGGTCTGCCCGGGATTTTTCCAATTCCGCTTCGGAGTCGCTGATCTTCTTTTTTCCGTCATTCAGCTGTTTCCGGCCGTCGTCCAGCTTCTTTTTGGCATCCCCAAGCTCCTTCTCCGCTTCTTTCTTTCCATCCTCCAGTTCTTTTTTCGCGTCGTCCAGCTCTTCGTTTGCCTCGTCTATGATCTCCTGATACCGCGCTTCCTCCCGCTCTTCACGGATCTCCTCAACCTGCTCCTTCACTTCCTCCACACGGTCCGTATAGGAATCCGTAAATGCCAGCAGATCGGCTGCCCCCTCTACCGATGCATAGATTTCTGTATAGATGTCCATCGCAAAGCTTTCTTCCGGCACACTGATAAAGCCGGCAATATTTCCGGTGCCGATGGTCGTACTTCCTCTGTGGAATCCGATATAACACGGGCTGCTGACGGTTCCTACTATGGTAAATGTATCCACAGCCAGGCTGTCCTTGATCGCGTCATCCGTCCCGGAGGTAAATGTGATCTGATCTCCGATCCGGTATCCGCTGGTTCCAAGATAATCCACATCTACCACACATTCGTCCTTTTTCTCGGGAAGCCTGCCTTCCTCCACGGTCAGCAGGTTCATATCCGGAAGGATGGACATGATATGTACTGCCTGCTGGCTGTCATTTGCCAGACACAGGGCGTCTACGGAATAGCCGTATTCTACCCTCTCCACCCCGTCTACTTTTTTCAAGGCCCGGACATCATCCTCTGTGAGTCCGAGTGTGCTGATCACCTGGATATCAAACAGCTTCTTTTCATCAAAATAGGCATCCCCCGAGTACCGCATATCCGGTTCCGTGGCACGGATTCCTGAAAAAAACGCAACCCCGATGGCCACGATAAAAAAAATCGACATGAACCTTCCGAAGCTGGTTTTGATCTCCATGAAAAAATCTTTTCTTAATGCTTTTTTACCCATATGTAAAACCTGCCGTTTTCTTTTTCCATAATTTATCCTGATATGCTGCGTGGCAGATTTATCTGGTGTGCAGTATAAATACCATCGTATGCAGAAAGGCTGCCAGTGGCAGGCTTTCTGTATTGCCTGCAGCAACGTTCCGTCTGAATGCCAGCTTTTACAGGCATCCTCCTACCACTCGATCAGATCTATGGACAGCGGATGCGCGTTGGTCTCCATGCTGGATACCTTACCGTTCTTGATCTTGATCAGACGGTCCGCCATCGGAGCCAATGCGGAATTATGAGTGATCACGATCACAGTCATGCCTTTTTCTCTGCACATATCCTGCAAGAGCTTTAGGATTGCCTTCCCGGTATTGTAGTCCAGCGCTCCGGTCGGCTCATCGCAGAGCAATAGCTTGGGATTCTTTGCCAGTGCCCGTGCGATAGATACGCGCTGCTGCTCCCCTCCGGAAAGCTGTGCCGGAAAATTATCCAGGCGGTCTCCCAGCCCTACGTCCTCCAGCACCGTCTGCGCATCCAGCGGCTCCTTACAGATCTGCAGCGCAAGCTCCACGTTCTCTTTTGCCGTCAGGTTCGGGACCAGGTTGTAGAACTGAAATACGAATCCGATATCATTTCTCCGGTAACCGGTGAGCTGACGCTCATTGTATCCGGTAATATCCTCTCCGTCCACCGTGATCCTGCCTGTGGTAGCGGTATCCATCCCGCCAAGAATGTTCAGGACCGTCGTCTTTCCCGCTCCGCTGGGGCCTACGATGACCACGAACTCCCCTTTTTTAATGGCAAAATCAATCCCGTCCACAGCCCGGATCTCCACTTCACCCATCTTATATACTTTCGTGATATTCTCCAGTTGAACAAATTCCGCCATAAGTCCATTCCTCTCATTTTATATAAATCCGCAGCCTGCTTTTAAGCTTCATATCGTTTCATTGGCATCTGCACATACGCTGCAAAGCCTTCATGATCGTAATTTGTCAGCAATTTCCACGAGAGAATTGATGACCTGCTTACACAGCTTGCACCGATGCAATTCATTATAACATATAAAAACATAAATACAGCAAACTTCATTTTTTTTTTAGATTTTAAGGAATTTCTGTCATTGTTCTTATCCATTCTAAACATTCCGGTTATAAAAATCAAAGGAAAAAAGTAATGCTGTACACACGCCGCTAGACTTCAGATGGGAATATTATTTATTTGTCTGCAGGAGCCCTGCCGTCTACCATTGGAAGTTGTCAACGATGTACCACATAACGGTAATGGGGCATATCTACACCTCTGTAATGTTTTGTCCACTTGTCTGTCCTGATCATTCCGTTTCTTATTGCTACATTTTGAGATGCTATATTTGTATTTCTGATGATAGAACAAACTTCATCTGCTTCTAAGATTTCGAACGCATACTTTTTACACGCCTCTGCTGCTTCGGTGGCATACCCGTTATGCCAATATGCTTTTTCAAAAAGATAGCCTATTTCAAGCACTTCCCCATCTCTCCAAGGCTGCATTGTAAGTCCGCACTGTCCTATCATTTCATCGTTTTCTTTTAGAATGACTGCCCATAAACCAAAGTTCCATTTTTGATAACGGCAAATTTGTCTGTCAAGCCATTCCTGGACTTCATCTTCACTGAATGCTCCCTCATAAGCATACATCGTTTCTTCATCTTGCAGGATTTTACAAAGAGAAGCAAAGTCCCCTTGATTCATTTCCCGCATATATAATCTCTCGGTTTCAAGCTTCATGCTTACCTCCATAACTTATGAATCTTCTCTAAACAACTCCCCAGCGAGCTGGAAATTTTCTAGTACATCGTGGTTCAGAAAATTTGATACTTACCCTCCATAATCTATCCTTTCTTTTATTCTCTGTTCTTATCTTATCATACAAGCAAGGATTTTTCTATGATTATAGATTCCCGCCGTATGCATTTTTAATCTACCTCTGCTCTTTTTAAGAAGCCTGTTATATTTTTTGTATTAGGTCCTACGCAATTTCAACCGATGTTTCATATACGCTTCCGCATCAAAGGCATGTTCATCAATTCTTTAGCACATTGTCAAGTAATGAGTTCAATTTCTATTGAGAAAAATAGGGTTATATGTTAGAATAGGTCGAAATATCAAAGCAGCAAATCAGAATTGTTACGAGGAGGTATAATGAAAACTTTATTTAATTTTTCGATTCTTGCCTTAATTTGGAGCATTTATTATTTAGCAAAACGAGTAACTGGAAATATATTAACCAGTATTGATGTGGTTGTATGCGGAGCTGTCATATTATTTTGTGTAGGTGATATTATATTTTATATTTACAAAAAATGCATACGGCAAAAAAATGAGTAATTCCAGTTTGTCAGCAAAAAAGGCAGCCGTCAGGCAAAAAGAAAACCCTTCCGCCAGATGATTCCTTCAACCTCTTTCGTAATACTGAAAGTCTTTGCACCATCCTCCGATGTTACAATCTTTGTGTTTACAGATGCTCAGGGGCCTCACCCAGATGGAGCTTGCAGAGAAGGTAAGCCATATAAAAGTCAGTCTCTATTTGTATAAATTACGGATAAGTCTCTATTATTTATTTGATTCAAAAAGGCTAACTTAAAAAACTTTGATACATATAAGAATACCGCATAAAAAAAGGGATAATAAACCGTAATGGCTATTATCCCTCTGATGCTATAATGACTGATTTCTATAGATATTTTTTTGATGTTTCCAGGCTTAAATTGTACTGCTTTTGAATTTGAGATAAAATAGTCTGTTGTGGAACTCCCAATTCTTTTAATACGGAAACTGTTCCTCTGATACCTTCCTCTCTTCCTTCTTTTCTGCCTTCTTTTCGTCCAAGAAGGATTCCTTCATTCCTTATTGTTTTCGCTTCATGCTCCAAAACTTTTCCGCCCATTACCGATTCCACTCCTTCCCTGATTCGTAAGCAAAGTACGGAATACGTCATCATAAGGTGTATTCGTCTTTTTTATCTCTCCCATTGTCAACCCCTTTCTTCTTAGCAAACCTATAGCACTTTCAAATTAATATCTTTTATAAACATCCCCTCGATTATCTATGTTTTCAATATCAATGAGTCTTATTGAATCGTCTACAGTGTATAAAACACGGCAGTCTCCCACACGCAATCGATAAAGATTATGTCCTTTTAACTTTTTAATATCTGTTCCTTCTGGCAACTTATAGATGGCCCGATAGAGTCTTAAACGTTTATTTCTATCCTGCTTATCGAGAAATTTTTGCGCTTCTCTTTCAAAAATAATTTTATAGGTCGGCATATGTTAACCCTTCTCTTTCTAAAAGTTCTTCCAGGGAAACTACTGAACCATCATTATATTTTTGGGAATCCGCAATCATTTTTAAGTCCCATTCATCCGGTTCTACTTCTTCAATAGACGTTTTTTCTATACTCAATATCAGATTCGCTATATATGCAAGTTTATATTCCGGAAGTCGGTCTATAGCCTGCTTTATCCGTTCTCGCTCACTCATATCTGGCTTTTCCTCTCTTTCTCTACTTTCACGAAACCCCTCTATGCAACCTTAGAGTAATCAATAATTGAAATTTTACTTACTATTTTTTCTAAATCATCCAAAATATCATCTATTTTTTCTGCAATAGAGTTTTTGAAAACAGTTTCACCGCACTGGCTACATTTCATACAGGGCACATTTTCTATAATAACATAGCAATTTTTAAGCTGTGCAAAATATGTTGTCTTACTTTCCTCCATTTGTCCGGTTTTACAACTTGTGCATCTCATACTCATCTAGGCTCCTTCCTGGTCTTTAAATCATTTTCAAACTTGCTTCGATTAGGTATATAGGCCGTTATAATACGTCCAGATTCCCCCTCATCGCTTACTACAACATGTATAATTCTATTATCCACCGCACGCCCGAAAATCAAACAACTGGGAAACGGAAAATCCTCTGGATATTGTTCAATTATTTCTCCTGTCATAATACAATTTTTTATATCCTTTTGCTTGATGCTCCGCTCTCTGCATCTATTTTTTGCATGCTGCGTAATTACTATCGTATCATTTTTAAAATATTCTCTTATTGTTTCAATATCAATCACATTTTCTCTCCTCTCCTTTTATATCCATTATACCCTGAATCACCATCTGGCACAATCACTTGCCTTACCCGATTTTTTTAGCTTTCAAATGGTTTTTTATCTCACTGCAAGTCTATTAATTATACAATACCTGGATTTTTCATTTATCACAGCAAATCACTGATTTTGATAGACAGGCCGGTAAATATGTGGGCCGATATTTCATCTTCAAATAAAAAAGCATTTGAGTCCTCTTCCCCATCAAAGAAATACGTCTGCACCACTTTCTTCAATGGATTCACGATCCAGTATTCACGTACACCGGCAGTACGATATTTGAATAATTTGACAGAATAGTCCATCCGGGCGGTGCTTGGTGAAATAACTTCTATAATCCAATCCGGAGCACCATTGTATCCACGGTCGTCCAGCTTGCTTTTATCACATATGATACTGATATCCGGTTCAACATAGTTTGCATCGTCTGCGTTCAAAAAAACTGCAAAAGGCGCAGGAAACAATTCACAGCTGCCTTTGTGCTTTTTTATATATTCCCTGATTTCACCTGCCAAGTTCATCAGGATACGTTGGTGCACGGTGCTTGGCGGTGCCATATCGTAAATCTGGCCGTTAATCAGTTCGGCACGCTGGCCTTCCGGCAGAGCATAGATATCCTCGATGGTACAAGTTTTTTCCCGTGGCAGTGCCATAATATCGCTCCTTTACCTTATAAATATTATATCCTTCAAATATTTTTCCATTGCTTTACTAATAATTGTTATATATATCCCCACGGTTTCCTGCATCGATTACTAAAACAATCAATTCCCCATTCTTTCATACACTCTTCAAGTGTATATGTTTTGTCTTTTTCAGGATCAGGATCATTTTCATAGTTTTCAACCATCCTTTGGCAAAAAATATCATCTGCCTCTTCATCTGCTGCTATTCCCTGGACATATGCCAGAACATACCCCATTTTATAGTCAGGTATGATATCTAAAAGCTGCACGATTCTTTCTCTATTACTCATAACTTGTTTCCCTCTCTTTCTTACTTATCATAATCTCCTTAAATGATAAGCACTTCAAATCTCACTATATTTCAGTCATTTTTTATAAATATTATACCCTGAATCACCATCTGGCACAATCCCCAATTCCAGCCATTCCACCCTGAAAAACTGTGCTGTAAACCTCTTCCAATATTCCCAAACCGTCGCCGCAGAACCGCCTCCCACTTGCCGCCCTTTCCCTCTGCAAGTATTTAGATGTACTTCATTGCTTCCAACGCTTTCTTCCTCGTTTTTCCCATCAAACCAATAAAAAACGGCTTGGTTCCGCTGTTTTCAGAACCAAGCCTTGGTGATGGAAACAATGGGGCTCGAACCCATGACCTCTCGCGTGTGAGGCGAACGCTCATCCCAGCTGAGCTATGTTTCCATATCAGAATTGTAATTTTAAAATTATGGTCCGGCGCAATTCTGAACGCCTTTTGTAATATGAAGCCCACCTATTCTGCGAGTCTCTCCATACTACAAATGATGGACCTGGCGGGAATCGAACCCGCGTCCAAAAACCCATCCCATGTACTTCTACTATCATAGTCCGTTCTTTTTCATTCCCTCTGCCGTACGAAAACGAACATCCTTACGGTTTCAGTAGCTTCATGATACGCCTGCTGGCTCAAAGCTTTGCCGGCATCGTTTCCCGCATAGTCGGTGCCAGATTCCCAAGGTGCGGGTGCCCTGGGGCTGACATGCAGCAATTAGGCTGCAGCTAATTCGAAATTATCGTTAGCGTTTAATTTTAAGTGTGCGATTTGACGCATCTGCCTGCGGATAGCTTCTCCATCTTCAAGATCCCTGTCGAAACCAGTACAAGCCCTTAGATGAATGACATTTCTCCATGTCACATAGCTATTTTAAAAAATAATACTGATTTAGTCAAGTAAAACTGACAAATTCATAAAACTTTCACAAAACCGCAGTTCCAGTTTCTTTTCACATCTCTTTTTTCAGCGAAGAGTGCTTAAAAAAATCGGACATATTCCCTATAAATGTTCTTTTAAGAAATGTTTTATATTCTCTCCAGTTTGTGGTAAGATAGTAAATAGAAATCTTATATCTGTGAGTGATGCGAAGCAGATCCGATATGCCGCATCTGTTCCGTATTCACACAGACGCAAACTGCCAACTGAAAGGAGTGTATATTATGCCGACAACATATGCACACTATAAATTTGGAAAGGACGTGATCGACACCCTCCCGAAGCATTTCCAGAAGGCCATCGAAAGCAAGCGGGAATTATTTGATATCGGGCTGCATGGCCCTGACATTTTATTCTATTACAGAGTATTTATGACAAACCATGTAAATACTACCGGATATGAGCTGCACGATCAGCCTGCGGATGCTTTCTTTTTTCAGGCCGCCCAGATCATCAAGCGCTCTCTGGACCAGGAGGCTGCGCGCGCCTATATCTACGGATTCATCTGTCATTTTGCGCTGGACAGCGAATGCCATAAATATGTAGAAAAAATGATACAGGTCAGCGGGGTCAGTCATTCCGAGATCGAGATGGAATTTGACAGGCTGCTCCTGACGGAGGATCACATCGATCCTGTTTCCTATCTCGGGACGAATCATATCCATCCTACAATGAAAAATGCAGAGGTGATCGCTCCGTTTTTTGAAGAGGTTTCGGCAAAGGAAGTGAAAAAATCTCTGTCCTCCATGATCCAGGTTCATAAGCTGCTCCTTGCGCCGAACCCCGGAAAACGCCGTTTTCTGTTCGGAGCTATGAAGCTGGCCGGACAATATGAGTCCAAACACGGCATGGTCATGAGCGAAACGCCCAATCCGGCCTGCGAGGACTACTGCCGGCTTCTGAAAAAGCTGTATAAAGGCGCTGTACCGCTGGCAGTCGGCCTGATCATAAAATATCAGAAGCTGCTTTCCGATGGAACAGAACTTCCATCCAGATTTCATGAAACCTTCGGTCCTGGCGAACGCTGGCAGGACCTGCCCCTATGAATTCCAAAAACAGTAAAGGATGAAAATCATGAATTTTAAAATGACTCCCCTGGAAAAGAAATGGGTATTGTATGATGTGGGCAACTCCGCATTTACAATGCTGGTATCCACCATTTTTCCGATCTATTTTAACTATCTTGCTGAAAATGCCGGTATCTCTGATGTAAATTATCTTGCCTACTGGGGGTACGCATCCTCCATCTGTACCCTGCTGGTGGCACTGATGGGGCCGACCCTGGGAGCCGTAGCCGATACGAAGGATTTTAAAAAGCGGATCTTCAAGGTCGTTCTCTTCATTGGTGTGGCAGGCTGTGTCACCCTGGGATTTTTGTCTTCCTGGATCTGGTTCCTGGGCGTGTTTATCCTGGCAAAGACCGGCTACTCTGCCAGCCTTGTTTTCTATGATGCCATGCTCACGGACGTGACCGAGCCGGAACGGATGGATACCGTATCCTCCCAGGGCTTCGCGTGGGGCTATATCGGAAGCTGCATCCCCTTTGTGGCAAGCCTCGGAGTGGTATTAGGGGGAGGTTCCCTGGGACTGAACATGCAGTCCTCCATGGCGATTGCCTTTTTCATCACAGCTGCCTGGTGGCTGGCCTCCGCAGTTCCGCTTCTTATTTCATATAAGCAGAAATACTATATCGAATCTACGGAGCATGTGATCCGCAACAGCTTTCGCAGGCTTGGAAAAACCTTCGCGGACATCAAACAGGAAAAGCATATCTTCCTTTTCCTGCTTGCGTTTTTCTTCTATATTGATGGTGTCTATACGATCATTGATATGGCAACCGCCTATGGGCAGGCTCTGGGACTTGACAGTACGGGACTGCTCCTGGCGCTTTTGCTGACACAGATTGTCGCGTTTCCTTCGGTCCTGCTTTTGAACCGCCTTGCCAAAAAAATCGGTTCCACGAAGATCCTGACCATCTGTATTCTGGCATACCTGTTTATTGCTTTATATGCCTACGGCCTGGATACCCAGCGGGATTTCTGGATCCTTGCGGTCATGGTAGGTCTGTTCCAGGGTACGGTGCAGGCCCTGTCACGTTCTTATTTCGGGAAGATCATTCCAGTGGAAAAGTCGGGAGAATACTTCGGGCTCTATGATATCTGCGGAAAAGGCGCCGCCGTCCTTGGCACGACCCTCGTTTCCGTCATGAGCCAGCTTACCGGCAGGATGAACGTTGGCGTGGCTGCCATCTCCGTACTGTTTGTGATCGGACTGCTGCTGTTCCGGAAAGCAGTGAAGCTCAACGAAGAGCATTCATAACGTTTTCAAGTTTTCGTCCAATTTTACACACAGATCAGCCCTGCTTATTGTTTCGCTAAAATAATCCTTTTATTGAAAGGTCAGGTATATGATATGGTCAAAGTATATTTTGAATTACCAGATGAGCAGATTATTTCTACTTCCAGATATTTTAATAATTCTTATACCGATGATTGGCTGGATGAATGGGCAAAAAAAGTGATTCGTGAAGTAGATGATTCTGAATTGCTCTCACCGGGGCTTGTCAACAGTCCGGTCTTCGGCCCCATCACCATACGTGAAATCAGCGGCGGGGCAAAAGCGCTGATCACTATGCATTCCGATCCTGCGGTAATCAGCAATGCCAACAGCTGCGGAGAAAACTGTGCCGGGCTGCTGGCGGAATTAAGTATGAAAAAAGATTTTTCCGTTTATCTGTCGTATCCGATGGATTTTCAGGATTTCACATTTGACATGGAAATCATAAGAACCGGAAAAAAATGCCATAATGCGGGGGAATTTGAAAAGGAGTATCTTTTATGGAGACAAAGCATGACATTTTGATACAGAATAAACGTGACATCCAGTTCAAATTTTCAATCCGCAGGAAATATACCATTATACGCGGCAACAGTGCGACCGGAAAAACCACCCTGTTTGAAATGGTCAGTGACGCAAATTCTTCCCGTGTATCCGGTGTCACGATTTCCTGCGATGTACCGGTAAAGTCATTATATGAAATGGGCTTTAAACATGAGTTAAATAACGAATCTGGAAACATATACATCATTGATGAGGATTTCGGCCCATTAAAGACGAAAGAATTTGCTGAAATTCTTTTGAGGTCAAATAATTGTTTTATCATCATGACCCGAGAGTCACTCGCAGGTATTCCTTA